>NZ_JBFADG010000028.1:0-72303 GCF_040641275.1 Streptomyces sp. NPDC021096
TGCCCTGCCGATGACCGCCGTGATCGTCCGCAGCGCCGCCAACGTCCGGGCCGGTGCACGCACCAAGGCCTCGCGCGTCCTGCACGGGGTATGGCACCGGCTGGTCGGCATCCTCCTCGGCGGGAGCCGCAAGCGGTTCGTGCTCGCGGCGCCAGCCGGACTCGCTGCGCAGGCGGAGCCACGCCGTGGTCTCGTCCGGCGGCATCGCGGCGGCGACCAGCCAGCCCTGGACCGCGTCGCAGCCCAGGTCGCGCAGGCGCTCCCAGGTCTCGTCGTCCTCGACGCCCTCGGCGACGACGAGCAGGCCGAGGGAGTGGGCGAGGTCGAGCGTGCAGCGGACGATCTCCGCGTCCTCGTTGTCGATCGCGAGGCGGGCGACGAAGGAACGGTCGATCTTGAGCTCGCTGACCGGGAGCCGGCGCAGGTGGACCAGGGAGGAGTAGCCGGTGCCGAAGTCGTCGAGGGACATCTTCACGCCGTGCCCGGTGAGGCCGGCGAGGGTGTCGGCCGCGCGCTGGGGGTCCTCCAGCAGGACGTGTTCGGTTATCTCCAGTTGCAGCGCCCCGGCGGGGACGCCGTGCCGGGCGAGGCGGGCGGCGACCGAGCCGGCGAACCCGGGGGTGTGGACGTCGCGCGGCGAGACGTTGACGGCGACCGGCACCTCCAGGCCCATGGCGCGCCACTTGGCGACCTGGCCGAGGGCGGTCTCCAGGACGTACTCGGTGAGGCGGGGCATGAGCCCGGAGGACTCGGCTATGGCGATGAACTCGTCCGGGGAGACACGGCCGCGCTCGGGGTGGACCCAGCGCACCAGGGCCTCCAGGCCCTCGACGTGGCCGTCGAAGCCGACCTTGGGCTGGTAGTGCAGCTCGACCTCGCCGGCGTCCAGGGCGCGGCGCAGGTCGCCCAGCAGGCCCAGGCGGTCGGGGGTGTTGCCGTCGCGGCGGGCCTCGTAGACCTCGACGCCGCTGCGGTCGCGCTTGGCCTGGTACATGGCGACGTCGGCCCGGCGCAGGAGGCCCTCGGCGTCCAGGGCGTGGTCGGGGTAGACCGCCACGCCGGCGCTGGCCTCCAGGACGAGCGTGAGCCCGTCGAGGTCGAGGGGCGAGCCGAGGTCGGCCACCAGGGCGCGGGCCACGCGCTGGGCGCTGGTGAGGGAGTCGGCGGTGGGCAGCAGCACCGCGAACTCGTCGCCGCCCAGGCGGGCGGCCTCCGCGTCGCGCGGCAGGGCCAGGCGCAGCCGTTCCGCTATCTGCAGGAGCAGCCGGTCGCCGGCGAGGTGGCCGAGGGTGTCGTTGACGGACCGGAAGCGGTCGAGGTCGATGAGGACGAGCGCGGCGCGCTCGCCGGCCCGCTCGGCCTCGTCCAGTGCGGTCCAGGTGCGCTCGAGCAGCCACTGGCGGTTGGGCAGCCCGGTGAGGGGGTCGCGCAGCTGTTCCTCGGCGCGGGCGCGGGCGATCCAGAGCGTGGAGTCCAGCGCGATGAGGGGGACCGCGAACAGCGGTAGCAGCAGGGGCGCGTGGTCGGCGACCACGGCGATGAGCGGGGCGATGCCCAGGAGCGCTCCGCCGACGAGGGCCTGCCGTATGAGGGCGGTGCGGGCGATGGAGGTCAGCGCGGCGCGCGGGGCCATGGAGTACCACAGCAGGGCGCGGGTGACGGCGAGGTAGAGGAAGGCGGCGAGGGCGATCCGGGGGGCGGCGGAGAGCCGCCAGGTGTCGGGCAGCCAGGGCGTCTCGACGGCGGCGGTGACGCCGCAGGCGGCGAGGGCGAGTCCGGCGGCCGCGATGCCGAGGATGTCGACCGCGCCGTGCAGTAATGCCTGCCGCCATCGGTGCCGGCGGGCGGTGGCCACCAGGGTGACGACCGCGATGCTGATCAGTGCGGAGGGGATCCAGCCGTAGAGCAGCAGGACGGCCAGGGTGAGGGCGGCACCGGATCCGGTGCCGCCCCACCAGCGGTCCTTCCCGAGGGCGACGAGATGGGCGACGATGAGCGCGGTGAGGGTCGCCAGCGACCAGCCGGCGGTCCCGCCCGGGAAGAGGGCCCGGCCCGTGCTCAGCGCGCTGAACGTTCCGACGGTGAACGCCAGCGCGGCCAAGGTCACACAGACCGTGGGCAGCGCGGGCGGGGAAAGCCGGCGCGGCGGCGATGCCGGTTCGGCGCTGTCGGTGGGTTTCATGCCCGTCCCTCTCACAGCCGGCGGTGCCCGCGCCACGGCAGGCGCACATCTCAACAGTAGGGCGCAGAAGGCTACGGCGGGCAGCGATCGGCAGCGGTTGCCCGAATGGGATCCGGCCTTCTGCAGCCATCTGGTATGCGCTGTAGGGGTAATGCCCACTGACTATGCGGCCATTACTCCGCCGGGGTGACCTCCTGGGGCACGGCGGCCTCGCGCGCCGCCTCGGGGCCTTCGTTCAGGAGTACGACGAAGCCGGCCTCCTCCAGGACGGGGACCTTCAGCTGCATCGCCTTGTCGAACTTCGAACCGGGATTGTCACCGACGACCACGAAGTCCGTCTTCTTCGATACCGACCCGGTCACCTTCGCGCCCTGGTTCTGCAGCGCCTCCTTCGCGCCGTCGCGCGTATAGCCCGTCAGGGTGCCGGTGACGACGACGGTGAGCCCGGCCAGGGGGCGCGGTCCCTCGTCCTTGCCGGCCTCCTCCTCCATCCGGACGCCGGCGGCGCGCCACTTCTCGATGATCTCGCGGTGCCAGTCCTCGGCGAACCATTCCTTGACGGCGGCGGCGACGATCGGGCCGACGCCCTCGACGGCGGCCAGCTCCTCCTCGCTCGCCTCGGCGATGCGGTCGATGGAGCGGAACTCGCGGGCGAGGACGGCGGCCGAGACCGGGCCCACGTGACGGATGGACAGGCCGTTGATGATGCGGGCGAGGGGACGCTGCCTGGCCGCCTGGATGTTCTCCAGCATGGACAGGGCGTTCTTCTTCGGCTCGCCCTTCTGGTTGGCGAAGAAGGTGACGACCTTCTCCTCCCCCGTCTTCGGGTCGCGCTTGGGCAGGCCGGAGTCCGGGTCCACGACGTAGGACTTGATGGGCAGCAGTTGTTCGATGGTCATGCCGAACAGGTCGCCCTCGTCCCGCAGGGGCGGCTCGGCGGGCTCCAGCGGCTGGGTGAGCGCCGTGGAGGCCACGTAGCCGAGGTTCTCGACGTCGAGGCACTGGCGGCCGGCGAGGTAGAAGAGCCGCTCGCGGATCTGCGCGGGGCAGGAACGGGCGTTGGGGCAGCGGAGGTCGATGTCGCCCTCCTTCATGGGCCGCAGGCCCTCGCCGCACTCGGGGCACTCCGCGGGCATCACGAACTCCCGCTCCGTGCCGTCCCGCAGGCCGGCCACCGGGCCCAGGATCTCGGGGATGACGTCGCCCGCCTTGCGAAGCACGACCGTGTCGCCGATGAGGACGCCCTTGGCCTTGACGACCTCCTGGTTGTGCAGGGTGGCGAACTCGACCTCGGAGCCGGCGACCGTGACCGGCTCGACGACGGCGTAGGGGGTCACCCGGCCCGTGCGGCCGACGCCGACGCGGATGTCGACGAGCTTGGTGTTGACCTCCTCCGGGGGGTACTTCCAGGCGATGGCCCAGCGGGGGGCGCGCGAGGTGGAGCCGAGCCGTCCCTGCAGGGGGATCTCGTCGAGCTTGACGACCACGCCGTCGATCTCGTGCTCCATCGAGTGGCGCACGTCGGGGTTGCCGTAGTGGGCGATGAAGGCGCGGACGTCCTGGAGGGTGTCGACGACCTTGGCGTGCGCGGCGGTGGGCAGGCCCCATTCGCGCAGCAGTTCGTAGGCGTGGGACTGGCAGTCGATGTCGAAGCCCTGACGGGCGCCGACGCCGTGGACGACCATGTGCAGCGGCCGGCCGGCCGTGACCTTGGGGTCCTTCTGGCGCAGCGAACCGGCCGCCGCGTTGCGCGGGTTGGCGAACGGCGGCTTGCCGGCCTCCACCAGGCGGGCGTTGAGCTCCTCGAACTTCTCCATCGGGAAGTAGACCTCGCCGCGCACCTCGACCAGGGCCGGGACGCGGTCGCCCTCGAGGCGGTCGGGGATCTCGGAGATGGTGCGGACGTTGGGCGTGATGTCCTCGCCCGTGCGGCCGTCGCCGCGGGTGGCGGCGCGGGTGAGGCGGCCGTGCTCGTAGGTGAGGTTGACCGCGAGGCCGTCGACCTTCAGCTCGCACAGGAAGCGGTACGGCGTGCCCGAGCCGATCTCCTTGGCGAGGCGGTCGGCCCAGGCGGTCAGCTCCTCGTCGTCGAAGGCGTTGTCGAGGGAGAGCATGCGCTCGCGGTGCGCGACCTCGGTGAACTCCGTCTCGTACGCCCCGGCGACCTTCTGGGTGGGCGAGTCCGGGGTGCGCAGCGGCGGGTACTGCTCCTCCAGCCGCTCCAGCTCGCGCAGCAGCGTGTCGAACTCGGCGTCGCTGACGACGGGAGCGTCCTTCACGTAATAGCGGAAGCGGTGCTCCTCGACCTGCTCGGCCAGCAGTGCGTGCTTCTCCCGCGCCTTCGCGGGCACCGCGGACTGCGCCGCGAGCGCTTCGAGCTCTTCGCCTTGCTGTTCGACAGCCACCGTTTCGTCCTCCCGTTGCTCCATGAGCGCCGTCACTCAGGGTTGTCCGCGAGTGATTTCGCCGCCCGGACGCAGTGCGCGAGGGCCGTGCGGGCATATGCGGGCGAAGCGCCCGCGAGTCCGCACGACGGGGTGACCACCACGGACTCGGCGAGAGTCCCCGGAGACAGCCCCAGCCTGCGCCACAGCGTCCTGACACCCATGACGCTACCGGCAGGGTCTGACAATGGGCCGTCCACGCCCGGCACCACGCCCGCGAAGAGCGTGGTGCCCGCCTCGACCGTCTCACCGATCGCATCGTCCTCACGCTCGGTGAGGAGCGAGAAATCGAACGAAACGCCAGAGACCCCGGCCCGGCGCAGCAGCGCGAAGGGCACGCCGGGAGCGCACGAGTGCACGACGAGCTCCCCGCCCGGCGTCCGGCGTGCCACCTCCGCGAACTCCCGCAGCGCGCCCTCCACCACGGCCCGGTCGATGGCCCGGTAGGTGCGGTAGCCGCTGGCGGTGCGGACCTGTCCGCGCAGCACGGCGGGCAGGGACGGCTCGTCCAGCTGGAGGACGACCCGGGCGCCGGGCACCCGGCGCCCCACCTCCGCGAGGTGGGCGCGCAGGCCCTCGGCGAGGGAGGCGGCGAGGTCGCGGCAGGCGCCGGCGTCGCCCAGCGCCGCCTCGCCGCCGCGCAGTTCGAGGGCGGCGGCCAAGGTCCAGGGGCCGACGGCCGAGACCTTCAGCGGGCCCTCGTAGCCCTGGGTGAACTCCTCGAGGGCGTCCAGGTCCTCGCCCAGCCAGGAGCGGGCGCGGCGGGTGTCTCGGCCGGGCCGGTCGCTGATGCGCCAGCCGCTGGGCTCCACGTGCGCGAAGACCTCGACCAGCATCCCCGCGGTCCGCCCGATCATGTCCGCGCCGGGTCCCCGCGCGGGCAGTTCGGGCAGGAACGGCAGGGCCTCCAGCGACCCGGTGACGGTCTTCGCGGCCTCCCGCGCGTCCCCGCCGGGCATCGAACCGACGCCGGTCGCGGTCCCGGCACCCCAGCTGCTGCGCTTGCTGTTGTTCTCGCTCACCCAGGAAGGGTACGAGACCGCGCCCGCCGCCTCAGCGTCCCGAGTACCCCGGGCGGACCGAGAGGTCGTGGATCTCCGCGTCGCGCGGCAGGTCCAGGGCCAGCAGCACCGTGGTCGCGATGGTCTGCGGGTCGATCCACTTCTCGGGGGTGTACTCCTTGCCCTCCTGCCGCTGCACGTGCGCCTGCATGGCGGTGGCCACGCGGCCGGGGTAGACGCTGGTGACCCGGACGCCGTTGGTGTGCTCCTCGTCGCGCAGGGAGTCGGCCAGCGCCTTCAGTCCGTGCTTGCTCGCGGCGTACGCGCTCCACTCGGCGCGTGCGTTCAGGCCGGCGCCGGAGTTGACGAAGACGACGTGCCCGCGGGAGATCCGCAGCTGCGGCAACAGCAGGCGGGTCAGCTCCGCCGGCGTGACCAGGTTGACCGCGAGCGTGCGGTTCCACGTCTTGGTGCTCAGCTCGCCGACCGTGCCGAGGTCGGAGACGCCCGCGATGTGCAGCAGGGAGTCGAGGCGGTCGGGCAGGGCCTGGTGACCGAGCGCCCAGGAGAGGCGGTCGGGGACCGCGAGGTCGGCGACGAGCGTGTGGGCACCGGGGAACCGGGCGGCCAGGTCCTTGGCCCGGCCCGCGTCGCGGGCGACGAGCCACAGTTCGTCGCCGCGCTCGTGCAGCCGCTGGGCGACCGCCTCGCCGATTCCCGAGCCGGCACCGGTGATCAGATGTGTTGCCATGCCTCCAGCTTGCCCTAACGCACCCCGGCGGACTCCTCGAGGTAGGCCATGGCCCCCACCCCGTCCTCCGCGAAGAAGACCAGGTCGGCGAGGGGAAGCGGCAGGAAGCCCTCCGCCTCCATCCGCTGGAACTGCTGCTTGAGCCCGTCGTAGAAGCCGGCCGCGTTCAGCAGCACCACCGGCTTGCTGTGCAGCCCGTGCTTCTTCAGCTCCAGGATCTCCGTCGCCTCGTCCAGGGTGCCCGTGCCGCCCACCATGACGACGACGGCGTCACCGAGCGCGAGCAGCTGCGCCTTGCGGGCGGCCAGGTCCTCGGTCACCACCATCTCGTCGGCGTTCTTGCGGGCCTTCGAGGCGAGGAACTCCACGGAGACGCCCACGAGCCGTCCGCCGTGCTCCTGCACCCCGTCCGCCATGACCTTCATCAGCCCGGACTCCGAGCCTCCCCAGACCAGCGTGTGCCCGCCCTTGCCGATGAGCGCGGCGAACTCCCGGGCCGGGGCGGTGTAGCGCTCGTCGAGGTCGGCCGCGGAACAGAAGACGGTGATGTTCATGAAAACCACGGTACGCGTCCGGAACATCACCCGTGCGTCCGCCGGGCGCCTTTGTGCGCCGCCCCCGGAACCACCGGACGCTATGAGCGGTTTTCCACCACCTCCGATAGGGGTCCGGGATCTATCCGGGATCTATTGGGTCGCAACTCCGTCACGGTGTTACCGCCGGTATGACAGACGGTGGAGGCGTTGTCTAACGTGGCGCGGGCTCATCAACGGCGCTGATGAGAGCGCCCTTTCAAGCCATTTCGTCGAAAGTAGACACTGTGAAGCTTCGCCACCTCCGTACCGCCGCCGCAGCCGGAATCGTCATCATCGCCCTCGGCGGGGCGAGTGGTTGCGGCAGCGGCTCGGACAAGCGGAGCGCATCGTCCGACGCGGACACGGCCGCCACCGACGTCACGGAGGACAGCCGCGACGCCGCGAAGGACGTCGCGATCTCCGACTGTGCATACACCGATAAGCAGGGCATAACGGCCAAGCTGAGCGCCACCAACGCCAGCGCGACGATGACGTACACGTACAACGTCACCGTGAAGTTCTCGGCCCCGGACGGCACCGTTGTCGCCACCCAGAACCCCTCCCTCCCCTTCGTTCGCCCCGGCCGCATGGACACCCATGACGTCGTGGCCCCCTACACCCCCAAGGCAGGCGCCGCGACGGCCGGCGTCAAGTGCGAGGTCACCCAGGTGGTGCGGGGCACCGGCTGAACCGAATGACCGGATTTCATAGGACACCCGTCCCATTTCAGGACCCGTTCTGTCGCGGCCGTGTCACAGAAAAGGCCAGGATCAGCTGGGGATTTGGCGGCGTGTAAAGGCGTTGTTAGCCTGACGTGCGCTCGTCAAAGCCCACGCGTAATTCAGCCAATTCAACGGGGAGTCCTCATCGTGAAGCTTCGTCACGTCCGCGCGATCGCGGTATTCGGAATCGCCGCCGTCGCCCTGACCGGCGCCCGGGGCAGCCACGGAGGGAGCTGCGGCGGCGGGTCCAGCCACCACAGCAGCAGCTCCTCCTCGGGCGGTTCCACCTCGGGCGGCAGCAGCACCGGTGGCGACTCCTCCGGCGGCACGTTCGGCGGCGGCACGACGAGCGGAGGCACCACCGGAAGCACGACGACCGGCGGCACCACCACCTCCGGTACTTCCGGCGACTCCACCACCTCGGGCGGCTCCTACACCTCGGGCGGCACGGGCGGCAGCAACAGCGCCATGCGTGACATCAAGATCCTCAGCTGTGAGTACACCGAGCGCCTCGGCATCACCGCGAAGATCCAGGCCACCAACAGCAGCAGCACGCTGAAGTACGACTACCGCTTCACGGTGAAGTTCTACGGCCCGGACCGCGCCCTCCTGGCCACCCGGAACCCCTCCATCCCGTTCGTGACGCCCGGCAAGACGGACACGCTCGACGTCTCCACGCCGTACACCCCGAAGCCGGGCACGTCGGGCACCATCCGCTGCGAGGTCCCGAACGTGACGCGGACGATCCGCAACTGATCTTCGGACAACGACAGCGGGCGACCCGGCCACAGCCGGGTCGCCCGCACGTCGTCGCCCCGGCGCCGGCCGGGATCCAGGAGCCCCTAGCGAGCCGCTCCGGTACGCACCCGCTCCGTCGCCGCGATGGTGGCCGAGCCGACCACCCGCGTGCCGTCGTAGAGCACGATCGCCTGGCCCGGGGCCACGCCCCGCACCGGCTCCGTGAAGCTCACCCGCAGCTCGTCGCCCGCCAGCTCCGCCGTCACCTCGGTCTCGCCGCCGTGCGCGCGCAGCTGCGCCGTGTACGTACCGGAGCCCTGCGGCGCGACGCCGCACCAGCGCGGCTTGATCGCGGTCAGGCCCGTGACGTCGAGCGCCTCGACCGGTCCGACCGTCACCGTGTTGTTCACCGGCGAGATGTCCAGGACGTAGCGCGGCTTGCCGTCCGGGGCGGGGTGGCCGATGCGCAGGCCCTTGCGCTGGCCGATGGTGAAGCCGTACGCGCCCTCGTGGGTGCCGACCTTCGTGCCGGACTCGTCGACGATGTCGCCCTCCGCCTTGCCGAGGCGCTTGGCCAGGAAGCCCTGGGTGTCGCCGTCGGCGATGAAGCAGATGTCGTGGCTGTCGGGCTTCTTCGCCACGGCCAGGCCGCGCCGCTCCGCCTCCGCGCGGATCTCGTCCTTCGTGGTGAGCGTGTCGCCCAGCGGGAACATCGCGTGCGCCAGCTGCTTCTCGTCCAGCACGCCCAGCACGTAGGACTGGTCCTTGGCCATGTCACTGGCCCGGTGCAGCTCGCGCGTGCCGTCCTCGTTGAGCACGACCGTGGCGTAGTGGCCGGTGCACACCGCGTCGAAGCCCAGCGCGAGGGCCTTGTCCAGCAGCGCCGCGAACTTGATCTTCTCGTTGCAGCGCAGGCAGGGGTTCGGGGTGCGCCCGGCCTCGTACTCGGCGACGAAGTCCTCGACGACGTCCTCGCGGAAGCGCTCGGCGAGGTCCCAGCAGTAGAAGGGGATGCCGATGACGTCGGCGGCGCGGCGGGCGTCGCGCGAGTCCTCGATGGTGCAGCAGCCGCGCGCGCCCGTGCGGAACGATTGCGGGTTCGCGGACAGCGCCAGGTGCACGCCGGTCACGTCGTGACCGGCCTCCACGGCGCGGGCCGCGGCGACGGCGGAGTCGACGCCGCCGGACATGGCGGCGAGGACACGGAGGCGACGGCCGTCGCGGGGGCCGGAAGGTGCACCAGGGAAGTCAGTCATAGCCCTACCAGGGTACGGGTCGAGTGGGGAGCCCCGGTCCCGCCCTTTCGTCGTTTCCCGGGGCTCCGCCCCGGACCCCGGTCCTCAATCGCCGGACGGGCTGAATTTCAGCCCGTCTGGGGGCACCTCCCAGCGGTAGCTGGGGGAGATTGAGGACACGCGGTGGGCCCTCAGCTCAGCCCCGCCGTCCGGGCCCGTTCCACCACCGGGCCGATCGCCTCGACCACGGCCGACACGTCCGCCGCCGTCGACGCGTGCCCCAGAGAGAACCGCAGCGTCCCCCGCGCCAGCTCGGGATCCGTCCCCGTCGCCAGCACCACGTGGCTCGGCTGGGCCACGCCCGCCGTGCACGCGGAGCCGGTGGAGCACTCGATGCCCTGGGCGTCCAGCAGCAGCAGGAGCGAGTCGCCCTCGCAGCCGGGGAAGGAGAAGTGGGCGTTGGCGGGCAGCCGGCCCGCCGGGGCCGGGTCGCCGCCGAGGACCGCGTCCGGCACGGCCGCGCGGACGCCCTCGATCAGCGCGTCCCGCAGCGCACCGACCTCGCGGGCGAAGTCCGCGCGCCGCTCGGCGGCCAGCGCGCCCGCGACGGCGAACGCGGCGATGGCCGGCACGTCGAGCGTCCCGGAGCGCACGTGCCGCTCCTGGCCGCCGCCGTGCAGCAGCGGTACGGGCGCGTACTGGCGGCCCAGCAGCAGCGCGCCGACGCCGTACGGGCCGCCGATCTTGTGCCCGGAGACGGTCATCGCGGCCAGCCCGGAGGCGGCGAAGTCGACGTCCAGCTGGCCGAAGGCCTGCACGGCGTCCGAGTGCAGCGGTACGTCGAACTCGGCCGCGACCGCCGCCAGTTCGGCGACCGGCATGACCGTGCCGATCTCGTTGTTGGCCCACATCACCGTGGCCAGCGCGACGTCACCGGGCTCGCGCGCTATCGCCTCGCGCAGCGCGTCGGGGTGCACCCGCCCGTAGGAGTCCACCGGCAGGTACTCCACCGTCGCGCCCTCGTGCGCGGCGAGCCAGTCGACCGCGTCGAGCACGGCGTGGTGCTCCACCGGGCTGGCCAGGACGCGCGTACGGGCCGGATCGGCGGCCCGGCGGGACCAGAACAGGCCCTTGACGGCGAGATTGTCGGCTTCGGTGCCGCCGGCGGTGAACACCACTTCGCTGGGGCGCGCGCCGAGGGAGGCCGCGAGCGACTCGCGCGCCTCCTCGACGGTGCGGCGCGCGCGCCGCCCGGCGGCGTGCAGCGAGGAGGCGTTTCCGGCGAGGGCGAGCTGGGCGGTCATCGCCTGCACCGCCTCCGGAAGCATCGGGGTGGTGGCGGCGTGGTCGAGGTAGGCCATGGTGGGCACGATTCTACGAGCTGGGGCCCGGGCCGGTAGCGGGCCTTCCCCCCTCCCCCGCGTAGTGCGCCACGACCGCCGCGGCCAGCCCGGCCAGGTCCTCGCGCACGGCCTGCGGGGCGAGGACCTCCACGTCCGGCCCGAAGGCCAGCAGCGGCCGCGCGGAGCGGACCTCGGGGAGGGCGAGCTCCACGGTGGCCGGGTCGCCGTCGGAGGGCGGGCCGGTGAGCTGGGGGCCCACCAGGCGCAGGAACATGTCGAGGCGGGAGCGCCGGACGTGGGCGGTGACCAGCAGCTCCGCCGGCCGCTGCTCGACCTCGCGGCGCAGCACGTCCCAGGCGTCCGCCAGCTCCACGCCCGCGCGCCGGCGGACGGGGGCGTCGGTGAGGGTCAGGGCGGCGACGCGGTCCGCGCGGAACAGCCGCGGGCTGCCGCGCCGGTCCGCCACGAGGTACCAGACGCCGGCCTTGGCGACGAGGCCGTAGGGGTCGACGGTGTAGGTGCGCTGCTCGCTCTGGCCGCCGTGCCGGTAGCGCAGGCGCAGCCGGCGGTCGGTGAGGACGGCGGTGTGCAGGTCCTCCACGTCGACGGCCGGGGCGGGGGCCGGGGTGCTCATCCAGCGGACGGGGTCGACGAGGATGCGGCGGCTGGTGGCCTCGGCGGCGGGGCGGTGCGGGGCGGGCAGGGCGGCCATGACCTTGCGCAGCGCGGAGCCGAGGGCGCCCTCCAGGCCGAGAGCGGAGTGGGTGCCCTCGGCGGCGAGGACGAACAGGGCGCGCGCCTCGTCGGCGGTGAGGCCGGTGACGTCGGTGCGGAAGCCCGGGAGCAGCGCGATGCCGCCGTGCCGGCCGCGCTCGGCGTAGACGGGCACACCGGAGGCGGACAGCGACTCGACGTCGCGGTAGATGGTGCGTACGGAGACTTCCAGGCGCTTGGCCAGCTCCGCGGCGGGCACCCGGGTGCGGGTCTGGAGCAGCAGGAGTATCGACAGCAGGCGATCGGATTTCACGCCGTCCAGCATGCCGTCCGGCACGCGTTCAAGATCGCGGGAAAACATGACGGCAGGTGTCAGCTTATGCGCGGAGGCTCTGTCCTGGCCGGGTCGCCCCGGCCGGATTCGACCGCCTCGGACAGGGAGCAGCATGAACGCCACCGACACCACCGCCTTCGACCCCCGCCCCCTCCTCGACCGGGCCACCGCCCAGCTGTCGGCGCTGATCCACGCCATGCCGGCGGACCGGCTCGGCGACCCCACGCCGTGTACGGAGTTCGACGTCCGTGCCCTGCTCGCGCACCTCGTGCTGGGAGCGCACGACGGGGCGGCGATCGGCGAGAGCGGCGACGTGGTGTGGGGGCGGCCGCCGACGGACATCGCGGACGACGGCTGGGGGCGCGCGTACGAGGAGGCGCGGGCGCGCCTGGCGGCCGGGTGGGCGGACGACGCGACGCTGGAGCGGGTGGTGGACCTGCCGTGGGGGAAGCTCCCGGGCCGGGCCTACCTCACGTCGGGGATGGTGCTGGAGACGGTCACGCACACGTGGGACCTGTCCGAGGCGCTCGGTCACCCGCTGCCGCTGGACCAGGAGCTCGCGGAGCCCGTCCTGGAGTGGGCGCGGCGGTTCCTGCCGGCCGAGCGGCGGGGCGGGGGCGTGCCGTTCGAGCCGGTGCGGCCGGCGCCCGAGGGGGCGGACGCGTACACCGCCCTGGCGGCCTGGCTGGGCCGGCCGGTGCGCTAGCGGAAACGGTACGCCTCGGCTCCTACCCGGCGGCGGGGTCCTCGGTGGCCGCGCTGCGCCGGTGCCAGGCGCGGGGGGCCCGCCAGTTGTAGCGCATCGCCAGCAGGCGCAGGACGAAGGCGGTCGCGGCGGACAGCATGCTGGTGGAGATGTCGAGCGCGTCCCAGTGGATCAGCAGCGCGGCCATGGTGGCGCCGACCATGGCCGGCACGGCGTACAGGTCGCGGTCCCAGCGCAGCAGCGAGGGCACCTCGTGGGCGAGGACGTCGCGCAGCACGCCGCCGCCGACGGCCGTGGCCAGTCCGAGGGTCGCCGCGAAGGTGAGGCCGAGGCCGTACGCGTGGGCCTTGACCGTGCCCGCCACGCAGAAGAGCCCGAGCCCGGCGGCGTCGAAGACGTTCACGGCCTTGGTGATCCGCTCGACCTCGGGGTGGAGGAAGAAGACGATCAGGGTGGCGACCAGCGGGGTGAGGAAGTAGCCCAGGTCGGTGAAGGCAGCGGGCGGCACGGCTCCGATGATCAGGTCCCGGATCAGCCCGCCGCCCAGCGCCGTGACCTCCGCCAGCACCGCCATGCCGAAGACGTCGAAGTTCTTGCGGACGGCGAGCAGCGCGCCGGAGATGGCGAAGACGAAGATCCCGGCGAGGTCGAGCGAGTGCTGGACGGAGGGACTGAACAGGTCGGTGAGCACGCGACATTCTTACTCGTCGCGCACGGTGACGCCGACCGGCCGCCGTCATGCCCGGTTCGTCCGGCTAGTGCAGCTTGGGCTGCCCCGGAGTGGAAAGCCAGGTGCCGAAGAGGTCGCCGAGGTCACGGTGGGCGACGTGCTCGGCCAGGCCGACGAACTGCGCGGTGCGGACGTTGCCGTACCGGTGCAGCTTGGCCCACAGCGGCAGCAGCCGGAAGAAGGCCTTGTCGCCGATGCGCTCGCGCAGCATCTGCAGGGCCATGGCGCCGCGGTAGTAGATGGCGCGGGAGAACATGGTGTCGCGCTGCGGGTCCGCGATGTTGATCTTCCAGAAGGGGTCCTCGGGCGGGTGCTCGTTGTAGGCCTCCAGGAAGGACTGGTGGGCGCTCTTGCGGCCCTTGTGCTCCGCCCACAGCCATTCGGCGTAGGTGGCGAAGCCCTCGTTGAGCCAGATGTCCTTCCACTGCCCGACCGAGACGGAGTCGCCGAACCACTGGTGGGCCAGCTCGTGGACGACGGTCGACTCGTCCCGTACGGCCGAGTAGACCGGCTTGGTCTGGGTCTCCAGCGAGAACTCGGCGTCCGGCATGTCGTCGACGATCGCCCCGGTCTCCTCGAAGGGGTACGGGCCGAAGACCTTCGCCCAGTGGTCGGTGGCCTCGGCGGTGACGCCGTAGAAGTCGAGGCTGCCGTGGGCCAGGGCCGGGTCGGTGGCGACGTAGATGGGGATGCCGCCGGGGGTCGTGCCCTTCTTGACGGTGAACTTCCCGATGGTGGCGGTGGCGAGGTAGGGCGCCATCGGCTTGGACTCCCGCCAGTGGGTGACGGTGGTCGCGCCCCGCTCATGGGTGGCGAGCAGCCGGCCGTTGGAGACGGCGGTGAGCCCCTTGGGGGCCCTGATGCGGATGTCGAAGGTCGCCTTGTCGGCGGGGTGGTCGCTGGCCGGGAACCAGGTGGAGGCGCCGTTGGGCTCGCAGGCCACGAAGACGCCGTCCTTGGTCTTCATCCAGCCGTACTTGGAGCCGAAGACGATGGGTCCGTGCAGTGGCTGGGGTGCGCCGCCGTAGACGATGGTGGTGGTGAAGGAGCGGCCCTTGGGCAGGGAGAGGACGGGGTGGATCCGTAGCTCGTTGCCGTCCCGGGTGAAGGCCGCGGGCAGGCCGTTCACCTCGACCGAGGTGACCTTGAGCTTCTGCAGGTCCAGGTTGAAGGTGGACAGGCTGCTGGTGGCCCGCGCGGTGACGGTCGCCCGGCCGTCCAGCCGGCCGGTGTCCGGGGTGTAGCGGACGTCGAGGTCGTAGTGGCGGACGTCGAAGCCGCCGTTGCCCAGGGCCGGGAAGTAGGGGTCGCCGGCGCCGGCCGCGCCGGGCGCGGGGTATTCGATGGAAGGGGCGGCGGGAGCCGCGGAGGCCGCGGGAGCGGCGGACGTCACCCAGACGGACGCGGCCGCCGTGGCCAGGGCCAGGAGCCGAGCCGGCCGGCGCGGGCGGAAGCCGCCGGATGTCGAGTGCCTCGAGGACCGGCGCCGCACGGTCGTGCGCCGGCGTATGGAGGAGTACCGGATCGAGCGGGAGAGTGCCATGAGCCGTCCCTTCGACCGCGCGAGCCGATGCAGCGGACGCGGTCGCCGACTCTGCACCCTCCCCTCTCGCCATGCTCAGGTCTTTGCCTAGTTGTCACGGTCAACACCAGTCAGCTTGGCACGACCGCCATACGGGCGCACCTCCCGTTACTGCGTCGGTGGCACTTCGGCGGGGGCCGTGGCCTCGGGCCCGGCCTCGGGCTCGGGGTGATGGCACGCCACCTGATGCCCCGTGCGCAGGGCCGTCAGCGGGGGCTCCTGCAGCGTGCAGACCTCGGTCGCCTTCCAGCACCGGGTGTGGAAGCGGCACCCGGCGGGCGGGGAGATCGGCGAGGGCACGTCGCCGGTCAACAGGATCCTCCCCCGCTTGGCCCGCCGTTTGGGGTCGGGCACGGGCACCGCGGAGAGCAGCGCCTTGGTGTACGGGTGGCGGGGCGAGCGGTAGAGCGAGGTGCGGTCGGTGAGCTCGACGATCTTGCCGAGGTACATCACGGCGATCCGGTCCGAGACGTGCCGGATGACGGACAGGTCGTGCGCGATGATCACGTAGGTCAGGCCGAGCTCGTCCTGCAGGTCGTCCAGCAGATTGACCACCTGGGCCTGGATGGAGACGTCCAGGGCGGAGACCGGCTCGTCCGCGACCACCAGCCGGGGCTTGAGCGCGAGGGCCCGGGCGATACCGATGCGCTGGCGCTGGCCGCCGGAGAACTCGTGCGGATAGCGGTTGTAGTGCTCGGGGTTGAGACCCACCAGCTCCAGCAGCCGCTGGACCTCCTTCTTCACCCCGCCGTCGGGGGCGATGCCCTGGAGCCGGAACGGCGCGCCGACGATGGTGCCCACGGTGTGGCGGGGGTTCAGCGAGGAGTACGGGTCCTGGAAGATCATCTGGACGTCGCGGCGCAGCGGCCGCATCCCGGCCACGCCCAGGTGGCTGATGTCCCTGCCCTCGAACTCGACGCGGCCCGCGGTGGGTTCGAGCAGCCGGGTGATCAGCCGCCCCATGGTCGACTTGCCGCAGCCGGACTCCCCCACCACCCCCAGGGTCTCCCCCGGGTGCACGGCGAAGTCGAGGCCGTCGACGGCCTGCACGGCGCCGACCTGGCGGCGCAGCAGGCCCTTGGTGATCGGGAAGTGCTTGACCAGGCCCTCGACCTTCAGCAGGGGCCCGGCCTGCGCCGGCGCGGGGGACGGCTGCCCGGGAATCGTCATCTCGTGGTCCTTCACAGCTTCGGCGCGATCTCTTCGGTCCAGATCCGCGTCCGCTCCTCGTGCGTCATGTGGCAGGCGAAGTGGTGCCGGTCCGCACCCGGCACCGGGCGCAGCTCGGGCCGCTCGGTGCGGGTGATGCCGCCCCCGGGCAGGTCGGCGTAGGGGCAGCGCGGGTTGAAGGCGCAGCCGGCGGGCACGTTGATCAGGCTGGGCGGGGAGCCCTTGACCGGGATCAGGCGCTCGGTCTGCTCCCGGTCGATGCGCGGCATCGAGCCCAGCAGGCCCCAGGTGTAGGGGTGCTGCGGGGTGTGGAAGACCTGCTCGGCCGGGCCGCGTTCGACGCAGCGGCCGCCGTACATCACCAGGATGTCGTCGGCCAGTTCGGCGACGACCCCCAGGTCGTGGGTGATGATGATGACGGCCGAGCCGAACTCCTTCTGCAGGTCGCGGATCAGGTCGAGGATCTGCGCCTGCACGGTCACGTCGAGGGCGGTCGTCGGTTCGTCGGCGATGAGCAGCTCGGGGTTGTTGACCAGCGCCATGGCGATCATCGCGCGCTGGCGCATGCCGCCGGAGAACTGGTGGGGGTAGTCGTCGGCCCGCCGGTCGGGCTGGGGGATGCCGACCCGCTCCAGCAGTTCGACGGCGCGCTTGCGGGCGGTCTTCCTGTCGACGTCGTGGTGGACGCGGTACGCCTCGACGATCTGGGCGCCGATGGTGAAGTAGGGGTGCATGGCCGACAGCGGATCCTGGAAGATCATCGCCATCTCGCGGCCGCGCAGCCGGCGGACCTCGTCGGGGTCGGCGCTCATCAGCTCCTTGCCGTCCAGCCAGATCTCGCCGCTGATGCGGGCCTTGCGGCGGCCGTACTGGCCGACGGTGTGCAGGCCCATGATGCCCAGCGAGGTCACCGACTTGCCGGAGCCGGACTCGCCGACGATGCCGAGGGTGCGGCCCTTGTCCAGCCGGAAGGAGAGCCCGTCGACGGACTTCACCAGGCCGTCGTCGGTGGGGAAGTGGATGCGCAGGTCGCGCACCTCGAGGAAGGCGGTGGGGGTGTGCTCCGGGGCGGTTGCGGTCGTCACGAGAGCCTCACTCGGGGATCGATCACGGCGTACAGGAGGTCCACGACGAGGTTGGCGAGGACGACCGCGGTCGCGGCGAACAGCGTCACGCCGAGGATCAGCGGCAGGTCGCGGTCGCCGATCGCCTTGACGGCCGCCTGGCCGAGGCCGGGCAGGTTGAAGGTGGTCTCGGTGAGGACCGCGCCGCCGACGAGGGCGCCGAGGTCCATGCCGAGGATGGTCAGGACCGGTGTCATGGTGGAGCGCATGGCGTGCTTGCCGATGACGACCGGTTCCCGCAGGCCCTTGGCGCGGGCGGTGCGGATGTAGTCCTCGCCGAGGATCTCCAGCATGGTGGCCCGGGTGAGCCGGGCGTACATGGCCGCGTAGAGGAAGGCGAGGGTGACCCACGGCAGGATCAGGCCGCCGAACCACGCGGCCGGGTCGTCGGCGAAGTCCACGTACTCGCCGTTCAGCCAGCCCAGTCCGTAGGAGAACACCGCCAGCGAGAGCAGGCCGGTGAAGTAGATCGGCAGCGAGACGCCGCCGAGGGCGATGCCCATGGCCGCGCGGTCCCACAGGCTGCCGCGCTTGAGGGCCGAGACCACTCCGGTGGTGACGCCGCCCAGCAGCCACAGCACGCACGCCCCCGCGGCGAGCGAGAGCGTCACGGGCAGCCGGTCCTGCAGCACCGGCCAGATGGCCTGCTCGGTGCGGAAGGAGTAGCCGAAGCAGGGTGCGTCGCAGTGCACCGAGCTTCCGCCGCCGGCGTAGTCGCGGCCGGCCACGATGCCGGAGACGAAGTGCCAGAACTGCACCAGGATCGGGTCGCCGAGCCCAAGTTTCTCCCGGATGCCCTCGATGGTGGCCGGGTCCGCCTGCTTGCCGACGTAGAGGGCGGCGGGGTCGGCTCCGGTGAGCTTGGGGATCGCGAAGAAGATGCCGAAGGTCACCAGGGTGACCACGAGCAGCATCACGATGACGGCGATCAGCCGCCTGACGATGTATGCGAACACTGCGGTCGGCCCGGCGGTGTCCCGGGTCGCCCCCACGGGGGCGGCCCCGGGACACCGCGCACGGCCCTCACCTGCCCTTCGGGCCTAGCGGCGGGTGCGCCGACGGAGCGGACGGTCTGTCACTTGGCCACACCGAGGGAGGCGTAGTCGTAGCGGCCGTTGTAGGAGTCGGCGGTGTAGACGTTGGTCAGCCGGGAACTGCGCCAGATGATGTTCTTCTCGTAGGTGAAGGGCAGGTACCAGGCGCCCTCGGTGACCTTCTTGTTGGCCTCCTGGAAGATCTTCCCGGCCCTGTCCGGGTCGGTCTCCGCGATGGCCTGGTCGAAGAGCTTGTTGATCTCCGGGTCGTTGAGCTCGGTGTAGTTGTTGTTGCCGCTCTCCAGGATGAAGCGGCCGTCGGCCATCGGCTGCAGGAAGCCCTGGCCGCTGGGGAAGTCGGCGCCCCAGCCGAAGATGATGACCCCGTAGCCCTTGGCCTTGACGTTCTTCGGAGCGCCGACGATGCCGGCGGCCTGGGCGCCGTCGTACTGGTCGATCTGGGCCTCGATGCCGACCTTCTTCAGGGCGGCCTGCAGCGACTCGGCGGTGGCGATCTCCGGCGGCTTGTTGTTGCGGACCGCGATGGTGGTCTTGAAGCCCTCCGGCTTGCCGCAGGCCTTCAGCTCCTCCTTGGCCTTGGCCTCGTCGGGCTTGCCCTGCTTGAGCTTGAACGGGTCGTAGCCGGGGTCGTAGCCCTTGACGGCCGGCGGCAGCATGCTGGTGCCGATGTCGCCGCCCGCCTCGGGGCCGCCGCGGGCGGTCTGCAGCGAGGTGTGGTCGGCGGCGTAGATGACCGCCTTGCGGCAGTGCTCGTTGTCGAACGGCGCGACGGACCTGGGGAAGGCCGCGTAGCGGATGAAGCCGGTCTGGGGGTTGTCGACGTTGGCCTTGGCGGACTGCATCGCCTTCTGGCGGCCGGCCGAGCCCATGCCGGTGGCGTTGATGTCGAGGTCGTAGTCGCCGGAGATCAGGCGGTTGTCCATGTCGTCGGCGTTGGTGGTGAGCTTGACCGTGATCTTGTCCGGCAGGGCCTTGCGGACCGGGTCGGAGTCGCGGTTCCACTTGTCGTTGCGGACCAGCTCCAGGCCCTTGTTGGGCTCGTAGGAGACCCATTTGTAGGGGCCGCTGGAGAAGGGCTTCTGCCCGTAGCGCTCCACGGTGTCCTTGTCCGGGCGCACGGGGGCGGCCGCGGGGATGGCCAGCATCTGCAGGAAGTCGCCGTTGGGCTTGGGCAGTTTGAAGACGATGGTCTTCTCATCCGGCGTCTCGATCGCCTTCAGGCCGAGCTTGTCCTTGCTCTCGTCCTTGTAGGGGCCCTTGTACTGCTTGTCGGGGTCCAGGACCTGCATCAGCCAGGTCGGGCCGCCCGAGATCTTGTCCTGGGCCCAGGTGCGCTCGATGCCGTACTTGATGTGCTGCGTGGTGATGGGCTGGCCGTCCTCCCACGTCAGGCCGTCACGCAGCTTGAAGGTGTAGGTCTTCTTGTCGGCCGAGATCTGACCGGTGTCGGTGGCCAGGTCCGCCACGACCGTTGAGCTCTCGGGGCCCGGTGCGGGCTTGGGCGTGACCAGGGTGCGGGTGTAGTAGCGGGCGAAGTCCCACATGAAGCCGTAGTAGCCGCGCTGCGGGTCCCAGCTGTCGGCGTCCTGCGTGCCGATGAACTTCAGCTCGCCGCCCTTCTTGTCGGACGGGCTGGCCAGCTTGCCGAAGCCGGCGTTGAAGCCCGGGGCCTTGCCGTCGCCCTTGCCTTCCTTGCCGCCGCCACCGCCGCCGCAGGCGGTCGTGCCGAGCAGGGCCGCGACCACGAGGGCCGCCCCCGCGGCCGTTCTGCGCCTCGAAGTACTCCGGTGAGTCAAGATGTCGCGACCTCCGTGATTGACGCCGCCCGCGGTGCGGGCCGGCGGGATTTCGGGAACGGCCTCCTGACGGAACGACAGGGGCGGTCGTGCACACAGGTGAGTCGGGGCGGTACCCGCGCGTCAGCGCGAGCCCTTCGGGTCCAGGGCGTCCCGCACTCCGTCGCCGAAGAGGTTGAACGCCAGCACGGTGACGAAGATGGCCAGACCGGGGATGATCATGAACATCGGGTCGGCCTCGTAGGTGGTGACGGCCTTGGAGAGCATCTGTCCCCAGGAGGCGGTCGGGGGCTTCACCCCGGCGCCGAGGAAGCTCAGCGCGGCCTCGGTGAGCACATTGGTGGGGATCATCAAGGTGGCGTAGACGGTGATCGGCGCCACGAGGTTCGGCAGCAGCTCGCGGAAGAGGATGTACAGCCGCCCGGCGCCCAGGCTGCGGGCCGCCTCCACGTACTCGCGCTCCCTGAGCGAGAGCGTCTGCCCGCGCACGATGCGCCCTACGTACGGCCAGCCGAAGAATCCGATGACCGCGATGAGCACGGCCATGCGCACGCCCGAACCCGTCAGTCCCCACAGAGAGTTGGGCACGACCGAGACCAGGGCGATGATGAACAGCAGCTGGGGGAAGGCCAGCAGCAGGTCCATGACGCGGCTGACGACCGCGTCGACCCAGCCGCCGAAGTAGCCGGCGACGATGCCCAGCACCGTGCCGATCAGCACGGCGACGACCGCCGCGAGGAAGGCCACGAGCAGCGAGACCCGCGCGCCGTAGACGACGCGGCTGAACACATCGCGGCCGTTGCCCGGCTCGACGCCGAAGAGGAAGTCCGAACTGATGCCTCCCCAGGCCCCCTTGGGCGTGCTGAAGAGCGGATCAATCGTTTCTTCATGAAATTCGTTGGGCGGATGGCCGAGCAGCCCCACGATGAGCGGCGCGAAGAGCGCCACGAGGACGAGCAGCACCACCACGATGCCGCCGGACAGGGCCACCTTGTCGCGCTTGAGTCGTATCCAGGCGATACGCCAGGGGGAGCGGCCCTCGATGGCCTTCGCCGGGACGCCGGCGGGGACCGTTCCCACGCCGTCGGCAGCGGCCTCGGCCGCGCCCGTGTCGTGCAGTGGTGCCGTCATCGTCTGGTGGACCCCTCTCGACCGGTGCCGCCCGGCAATGGCCGGGCGGCACCCGCCGCGTACGGCGCGGCTTGTTCACATCGGGTGCGAATGGTGCGGAGGTGCGTGAGGTACTGAAGATGCGGGATGTATGAGGGTGAACGAGAGTGCGAAGGCGCAAGGATTGCGGAGGTGCGGGACGTTCACGCGCAGCAGGTCGTACCGGTGCGTCGGGCCGACGACGGGCCGTGGCCCTTGTTGGCGGGAGTCTTCAACGGGCCCGCGATCACCCGCCAGACCTCATCCGCAATGTATGCGCAACCGTGATGTGCGTAGGGAGCTTCCGTTATACGGACACACGGGGCCCCGCAGCGGGGCCGTGACCCGGCGCGGGGGTCAGTACGTACCGGCCTGCCAGCCCTGCTGAGGGGGGTAGCCGTAGCCGGCGGCGGGGCCCGTGGCGGGGGCGGGGGCGGGCGCTCCGCCGTAGGCGTCGCGGTCGAAGAAGGGCCGGGCGTTGGCCCGCATCCACATCGCCACCGGGTCGTACTCGTCCGCCATCGACACCGTCGAGACCGGCAGCCCCTCCGGGACCACACCGACCGACTGCTGCATCATCAGCCGCACCGACTCCACCGCCGCCGGGGAGGTGTCGTACAGGTCGAGCCCGACGGCCAGGTACGGCGTGCCGAGCGCGGGCTGCACCCAGGCGCGGCGCAGCGCGCGGACCACGGGCGTGCGGTGGGCGTTCTGCCCGAGCAGGGCGTAGAACTGCGGGATGTCCACGGCCGGTTCGCTCAGCCGCAGGGGGCCGGCGGGCAGCCGGTCCAGTCCGGCGGTGATCCGGCGCAGGTCGGGCCAGGGGATGCCGACGCCACCGCCGGGGGCGTGGGGGTTGAGCCACAGGCCCCAGCGGTCGGGGTAGAGGGAGGCGGCGATGTCCCGGCCGGAGACGACCTCGTGGGCGCGGTTCCAGCCACTGGCGGCGAGCTCCTGGGCGGAGGTCACACAGGGGGCGTAGCCGAGGCCGTCGACCTCCATGTTGCCGTACTGGGCGTCGGGCGAGCCCGCCTGGCCGTGCCACAGCAGCATCCAGACCCGGCCCTCGGCGAGAGCGCCCAACAGCGCCTCGTACGTGTCGTACCGGCCGGGCGCCACCTGGCGCAGCACCTGCTCCACGCCGCTCTCCGCGCCCGCGCTCACCTGGGTCCGCCTCTTCTCTTGGCCGTCTGTTCCCACCAGCTTACGAGCCCGCGGCCGCGGGCAGGGGAGCTGTCACAGGTCACGGTCGTAGAACGGACGCACCCGCGCACGCATCCAGTCACCCACGGGGTCGTGCGCCACGTCCAGGAAGACCAGCTGCACGGGCCAGGGAACGGGCACCTCGCCCAGGGCCCGGCCGAGGGCCTCCATCGCGGCGGACCGGCTCGCGGGGTCGGGCAGGTCCAGCTCCACGCCGACGAACAGCGCCGGGTCGGCGCCCTCCACGCTGGCCAGGGTGCGGCGCGCGGTCCGCACGACCTCGGCGGCCGCGAACTGCAGGCCCGCGGCGGCCAGGAAGGCGGTCGGCTCGTCCTGCCAGTCCGGCTCGAACAGGCGCACCCGGCCGCCGGTGGCCTCGCCGTCCAGGGCCGTGCGGCCGGCCCGGCACAGCGCGGCGACGGCGGGCGGCGGCAGGGGCGCGCCGACCGCGCCGTCCGGGTTGACCACGATGCCGACCTGCGGGGGCAGGCCCCGGGCGAATTCCACGGCAGGGGCCACGGCGAACGGCATCAGCTCGCCCACGACCTTCCGGAACTGCTCCTCGGAGCTGAAGACCGGTACGTACGCGGCGCCGTCCAGCTCCAGGGCGGGCAGGTCGAGGTCCCGGCTGTCGGTCCCGCCGCCGTTGGGCAGCGGGATCCACACGCTGCTGCGGCCGAGGACCTCCACGATGCGGGCGCCGGCGTCCGGCACGCCCAGGGAGGCGGCGAGCACCTCTTCGAGTTCGTTGGCAGGCCATGCCCCGGCCCCGCCACTGTGCTCCGGGCCCCACCCGTACTGCTCGGACACGCTCACCTGTCCCAACCACCGTCTCGTCACCACCGCACCCGCACCTTAACGGCTGCGCTCGCGCGGCGGCCGGGCGGTGTCCCGTATCGCGGCCGCGGCGGGGCGGGCATCCAGCCGAAACCCGACCCTGGCGGCTAGCCGAAGGCGATGGTCTCCAGGGCGTCGGCGGCGGGGCGGTCGAGGAGGGTGGTGGAGGCCGTGCCGGGCGGGACGCGGCCCGCGGCGGCGGTGGTCAGCAGGCCCGTCATCGCGCGGCGGTGGCGGTCGAAGGCCCGGCGGGAGACGCGGCGGCCGCGGGCCGCCTGGCCGGCGAGCGCGGTGTGCGGCTCCACGGCGAGCAGCAGCACATGGACCGCGCCGCCGCGCCGGCGCGCGTCGCGGGCGAGCCAGCGGCGCACCCAGGCGCGCTCCCCGCAGTCGTGCACCACCACGCTCGCGCCCGAGCGCAGGGCGCGGCGCAGCGCGGCGTAGTGGGCCAGGCGCACCAAGGGGCGGTAGGCCGCGTACGGCAGCCGGTCCGGCGTGCGGCGCTCGAAGCGGTCGCGGGCGTCCTGGGAGTCCACGCGGTGGACGGGCGTGCCCCGGCCGTCCACGGCGGCCACCGTGCGCCGTATCAGCGTGGACTTTCCGCTTCCGGGCAGCCCGGAGACGACGAGCAGATCGCCGAGCGGATAGCGCAGCTCGGTGCGGCCGCGGCCGCGCAGATCGCGCACTCCCGTGGGCGGCTCCGCCGACGGCGGCGGCTCCGCCGCGGCGTCCGGCACCTCCCCCTGGACGTCCGTACGCACCGTGATCGCCTTCCCTCCCCGTCCGTTGGCTGCCCCCTACCCACGGAATGTAAAGAAAAGGTAATCCAATTCATGGGGCCGTGGGCAGTCCCTCGCACGCTCGTACGTGCAATGATGTGCGCGCCAACGGCATGTCTATCAACTGCATACCGGCCGCTCGAATCCGCGCGGGAGAGTCCTGGTGCCCCTGGCACCGGGCGCCGAAGGAGCAAGTTCCTCCCTTGAATCTCTCAGGCCCCGTACCGCGCGGGTGAGGCAGATCTGAAAAGCGGGCCCCCGTTCCTCGCGGCGGCGGCCCCACCCAAGGTGCAAGCCGAGCCGTCCTTTCGGGGCTCTCGGTGAACCTCTCAGGTTCCGATGACAGATGGGGAGGCCGACCTCCGACTCGTGTCCGGGAGCCTGACCATGACCGATGCCCCCCGCCATACCGCCCTCGACGCGCTGCACCGCAGCCTCGGCGCCACCATGACCGACTTCGCGGGCTGGGACATGCCCCTGCGTTACGGGAGCGAGCGCGACGAGCACCTCGCCGTGCGCACCCGCGCCGGTCTCTTCGACCTCTCCCACATGGGCGAGATCACCCTTACGGGCCCCCAGGCCGGGCAGGCCCTCGATCACGCCCTGGTGGGCAACCTCTCCGCGCTGGCCGTCGGCCGCGCCCGCTACACCATGATCTGCGACGCGCAGGGCGGCATTCTGGACGACCTGATCGTCTACCGCCTCGCGGAGCAGGAGTACATGGTCGTCGCCAACGCCTCCAACGCACAGGTCGTGCTGGACGCGCTGACCGAGCGGGCGGCCGGCTTCGAGACCGAGGTCCGCGACGACCGCGACGCCTACGCGCTGATCGCCGTCCAAGGCCCGGCCTCCCCCGGCATCCTGAAGTCCGTCACCGACGCGGACCTGGACGGCCTGAAGTACTACGCGGGTCTGCCGGGCACCGTCGCGGGCGTGCCCGCGCTGATCGCCCGTACCGGTTACACCGGCGAGGACGGCTTCGAGCTGTTCGTCGCCCCGGCCGACGCCGAGAAGCTGTGGCAGGCCCTGACCGAGGCGGGCGCGGACGCGGGTCTGGTGCCCTGCGGCCTGTCCTGCCGCGACACGCTGCGCCTGGAGGCGGGCATGCCGCTGTACGGGCACGAGCTGACCACCGCCACGACGCCGTTCGACGCGGGGCTGGGCCGGGTCGTGAAGTTCGACAAGGCGGGTGACTTCGTGGGCCGCGAGGCGCTGCTGGCCGCCGCCGAGCGTGCCGAGAGCGCGCCGCCGCGCAAGCTGGTCGGTCTCGTCGCCACCGGTCGCCGGGTGCCGCGCGCCGGCTTCTCCGTCGTGGCCGGCGGCGAGGTCGTGGGCGAGGTCACCTCGGGCGCCCCCTCGCCGACCCTCGGCAAGCCGATCGCGATCGCCTACGTCGACGCGGCGCACGCCGCTCCCGGCACGGATGGGGTATCGGTGGACATTCGCGGCACGCATGAGCCGTACGAGGTCGTCGCCCTGCCGTTCTACAAGCGGGAACGCTGAGCCCCCCTCATCCCACCTGGCAAGACCCTTTGCACGACCACTCACGCGCGTACAGGAGAATCTAGTCATGAGCAACCCCCAGCAGCTCCGCTACAGCAAGGAGCACGAGTGGCTCTCGGCCGTCGAGAACGGCGTGGCGACGGTCGGCATCACGGAGTTCGCGGCCAACGCGCTCGGCGATGTCGTCTACGCCCAGCTGCCGGCCGTCGGCGACACCGTCACCGCGGGCGACACCTGCGGCGAGCTGGAGTCCACCAAGTCGGTCAGTGACCTCTACGCCCCCGTCTCCGGCGAGGTCGTCGAGATCAACGAGGACGTCGTGAACGACCCGGCGCTGGTGAACACCGCCCCGTTCGAGGGCGGCTGGCTGTTCAAGGTGAAGATCACGGACGAGCCGGCGGACCTGATGTCCGCCGACGAGTACACCGCCTTCGCCGGCTGACCCCGCCTCTCCCCCGCCCAGGAAGAACTCATGTCGCTTCTGAACAGCTCCCTCCATGAGCTCGACCCCGACGTCGCCGCCGCTGTCGACGCCGAACTCCACCGCCAGCAGTCCACCCTCGAGATGATCGCCTCGGAGAACTTCGCTCCGGTCGCGGTCATGGAGGCCCAGGGCTCGGTCCTCACCAACAAGTACGCCGAGGGCTACCCGGGCCGCCGCTACTACGGCGGCTGTGAGCACGTCGACGTCGTCGAGCAGATCGCGATCGACCGCATCAAGGCGCTCTTCGGCGCCGAGCACGCCAACGTGCAGCCGCACTCCGGCGCGCAGGCCAACGCCGCCGCGATGTTCGCCCTGCTCAACCCCGGCGACACCATCCTGGGTCTGAACCTCGCCCACGGCGGGCACCTGACCCACGGCATGAAGATCAACTTCTCCGGCAAGCTCTACAACGTGGTCGCGTACCACGTCGACGAGGCGACCAACCTGGTCGACATGGACGAGGTCGAGCGCCTCGCCAAGGAGCACCGCCCGAAGCTGATCGTCGCCGGCTGGTCCGCCTACCCGCGCCAGCTGGACTTCGCGGCCTTCCGCCGGATCGCGGACGAGGTCGGCGCGTACCTGATGGTCGACATGGCCCACTTCGCGGGCCTGGTCGCCGCCGGGCTGCACCCCTCCCCGGTGCCGCACGCGCACGTCGTGACCACCACCACGCACAAGACCCTGGGCGGTCCGCGCGGCGGTGTGATCCTGTCCACGGCCGAGCTCGCCAAGAAGATCAACTCCGCGGTCTTCCCCGGCCAGCAGGGCGGTCCGCTGGAGCATGTGATCGCGGCGAAGGCCGTCTCCTTCAAGGTCGCGGCCAGCGAGGAGTTCAAGGACCGCCAGGTCCGCACGCTCGAGGGCGCGAAGATCCTCGCCGAGCGCCTGATGCAGGCCGACGTCGCCGAGGTGGGCGTCTCGGTCCTGTCCGGCGGCACGGACGTGCACCTGGTCCTGGTGGACCTGCGCAACTCCGAGCTGGACGGCCAGCAGGCCGAGGACCGCCTCCACGAGGTCGGCATCACGGTCAACCGCAACGCCATCCCGAACGACCCGCGTCCCCCGATGGTCACCTCGGGCCTGCGGATCGGCACCCCGGCGCTGGCCACCCGCGGCTTCCAGGCGGAGGACTTCCGCGAGGTCGCCGACATCATCGCCGAGGCCCTGAAGCCGGCCTACGACGCCGAGGCGCTGCGCGGCCGCGTCACGGCGCTGGCGGGCAAGCACCCGCTGTACCCGTCGCTGTAAGGCGCGGGGACACCCCGGGGCACAGCCTGTGAGGGGCCGGTACGGACTCGTCCGTACCGGCCCCTCCGCTCATGTCTCAGGTGATCAGCACATCGCTGTGCGGGGAACGGGCCTTGGGCGGCAGGCCCGCGGCGTCCCGCTGTGCGCCGGGAACGCCGGGACCGCCGGGACCGCCGGGACCGCCGGGACCGCCGGGACCGCCGGGACCGCCGGGACCGCCGGGACCGCCGGGACCGCCGGGGAACAACGCCTCGTGGGCGCGCCGGGCCCGGTCCTGGGCGTCGGGGTGCGGGACGAGGGCGTGCTCGGCGCGCCCGTCCGCGTGCAGGGCGGTGACGCGGGTGAGCCGCTCGTCGTGGGCGGCCACGACGACGGCGGCGGAGGCGGGGCCCCGGCCCACCCGCGTGCCCGCGCCCTCCAGTGGCGGCAGCGGGCGGCAGTGCAGCAGGACGCCGGTGCGCCGGGCCCAGTCGACGGCCCGGGTGTGGACGACCTTGGCGCCGTGGTGGGACATGCGGGCGACCGTCGCGTAGTCGACGTCCGCGAGGGTGCGCGCGGCGGGGACCAGGCGGGGGTCGGCGGTGCAGACGCCCGGGACGTCGGAGAAGAGCTCGCAGACGGGCGCGCCCAGGGCGCCGGCGAGGGCGACCGCCGACAGGTCGGAGCTGTTGCGGCCCAGCATGACCGTGCGCCCGTCCGCGTCCACGCCCTGGCCGCCGGGCACCACCGCGACGGGGTGCGCGGCGAGGGCGGCGCACAGCGGGGCGGGGTCGGCCCGCAGCAGCTCGGCGTGGTGCGGCGGGCCCTCGCCGAGCAGGCCGGTGCCTGCGGCGGGGACCGCGCCCGCCGGCACCCCGGCCGCGTCGAGGGCCGCGGTGAGCAGGGCGACGCTGACGGTCTCGCCGCTGGTCAGCAGCATGGCGGCGGCCGGGGCGGGCGGGTCGGGGGCGAGGTGGTCGAGGGTCTCCTGGAGCCGGCCGGTGGTGCCGGACATGGCGCTGACCACGACGACCACCGGCTGCCCGGCGGCGGCCCGCCCGGCCACGTGGCGGGCGACGCGGGTGAACCCGTCGAGCTCGGCGAACGCGGCGCCGCCGAACTTCAGGACCAGCGGGGTGCTCACCGCAGCCACCCCCGCCCCACCGCGACCTCCACGATCTGCAGGGCGTTGAGCGCCGCGCCGACCCACAGATTGTCGGCGACGATCCACAGCCACACCCCGCGCGGGTCGTCGGGCTCCACGCGGATCCGTCCCACGTGCACGGCGGCCCGGCCCTCGTCGGTCGCGAAGACGGTGCGCGGCATCGGGTAGCCGTCGCGGTGGACGCGCAGCCCCGGCGTCGCCGCCAGCGCGTCGTGGACCGCGGCGGCCGTGACGGGCTCGCGCAGCCGGACGTACACGGCCTCGGAGTGGCAGTGGAAGACCGGCACCCGCACCGCGGTCGCGGTCAGCCGCAGCTCCGGCAGGCCGAGGATCTTGCGGGGCTCGCGCACCAGCTTGCGCTCCTCGTGGGTGAAGCCGGTCCCGTCCGCCATGCCGATCTCGGGCACCAGGTTGAAGGCGAGGGGCTGCCCGAAGCGGCCGCCCGGCAGGCCGGGGACGGCCGCCCCGGGCGCCTCGAGCACCTCGCCCGCGTCCCGGGCCAGTTCCTCCAGGCCCCGTAAGCCGCCCCCGGAGGCCGCCTGGTAGGTGGCCACGACGACGCTCTCCAGCCCGGCGAGGGCGTGCAGCGGGTGCAGGGCCCGCACGAGCTGGATGGTGGAGCAGTTGGGGTTGGCGACGATGCCGCTCGCGGGGCGCGAGGCCAGCTCGTCGGGGTTGACCTGCGGTACGACCAGGGGGACGGCGGGGTCCATGCGGAACGCGGAGCTGTTGTCGACGACGAGCGCGCCGGCCGAGGCCAGCCGCCGCGCCCGCGCTCTGCTGAGGTCGGCGCCCGCGCTGAGGACGGCCACGTCCACGCCCTCCGGGTCGAGGTCGTCGAGGGCGACGACCGGCACCAGGGGGATCTTCAGGCCGAGTTCGGCGCCCAGGTCGTGGCCGGCGCTGCGCGGGGAGGCCACGGGCGTCACGCGTGCCAGGGGCACGATGCCGCCGTCGAGCAGGCCCAGACACTCCCGGCCGACCGCTCCGGTCGCGCCGATCACCGCGATGTGCAGCATGGTTCCTCCCATCGGCCGGGGGCGCCCGGGCCGTCACAGCCGTGCGGGCCCCCGGAACATGCGTCGGTAGGTGTGCGGGGTGGTGCCCAGCGAGCGGACGAACTGGTGGCGCAGGGCCGCCGCGTTGGCGAATCCGGTGCGGGCGGCCACGGACTCCACCGTGTCGTCCGTGCGCTCCAGCAGCCGCTGGGCGAAGAGCACCCGCTGGCCGAGCAGCCAGCGGTAGGGGGTGGTGCCGGTCTCCTGGCGGAAGCGGCGGGCGAAGGTCCGCGGGGACATGCACGCCTGGGCGGCGAGCTGCTCCACGGTCAGCTCCTTGTCGAGGTGGAGCTCCATCCAGGCCAGCACCTGGCGCACGCCGTCCTCGCGGCAGTCGGGGACGGGGCGTTCGATGTACTGGGCCTGGCCGCCCTCGCGGTGCGGGGGCACCACCATCCGGCGCGCTATGGCGTTGGCGACCTCGCTGCCCTGGAGCTTGCGGACCAGGTGCAGACAGGCGTCGATGCCCGCCGAGGTGCCCGCGGAGGTGATCACGGGGTCGGCGTCGACGTAGAGCACGCCGGGCTCGACGAGGGCCTCGGGGTAGCGCTCGGCGAGCGCGGCGGCGTAGCGCCAGTGCGTGGTGCAGCGACGGCCGTCCAGCAGCCCGGCGGCCGCGAGCACGAACGCGCCCACGCAGACGCTGAGCACCCGGGCGCCGCGGAAGACGGCCCGGTGCAGGGCCTCCAGCAGCTCCGGGGGGAAGGCGCGGGTGTGGAAGTCGTCCCCGACGGGCACGGCTATCAGATCCGCGTCCTCCAGGCGGTCGAGGCCGTACGGGGTGGTGATGGTGAAGCCGGGGACGGCCCGCACCGAGAAGGACTCCGCCGCGACGAGCGCGAAGTCGTATGCGGGCAGCCCCTCCGACTGCCGGTCGATGCCGAACACCTCGCAGACGACACCGAGTTCAAAGGGGTGCACGTTGTCGAGCAGCACTGCGGCCACATTCTTCAACATGTCCCCCAATGTGGCAGGGATTCGTGGTGGGCCGACAGTCCGTCCCCTGTCCGCCGGCCGTTCCGTGCCGCACAATGGCAGCGTGCGTCAGGCGGCTCCGCCGATACGGACGAGGCCGCCCCGGATACCGAACACCACGGCCTGGGTGCGATCCGCGGCGCCCACTTTGGAGAACACCGCGGACAGATGGTTCTTGACGGTCTTCTCGGATATCTCGAGCGAGTTGGCCACCTGACGGTTGGACTTTCCCTGGGCCACCAGCCCGAGGACCTCGCGCTCCCGCGGGGTCAGCAGGGAAAGGGCCTGCTTGACCGACACGTCGCGGGAGCCCGTTGCGCCCGCGCCCGGTGGATTCCCGTCCTCGCCGTGTTCGGCGAAGAACTCCGCGAGCAGTTTCTGCGCCGCCGCGAGCGCCACGTGCATTTCGTCGAGGGCGTCGACGAGCGCCGCGGCCGAGGTCGACCGGACGCCGCCGCACACGCCACAGATCTGCCGATCATGTGTCTTCGCACTTCGCTCCCCTCGGACGTGCTTCACCCTTCGCACCCCTCTTCATAGGAAACTGTCGATTCCCCCGGCCGCGTGTGGATCGCGACCGTTTTGCAGCGCGTGTACTCGCGCAGCGCCTCGAAGCCCTTTTCCACGCCGATGCCCGACCGCTTGCAGCCGCCGAAGGGCAGTTCCACCCCTCCGGCCGCGCTGTAGTTGTTCACGAACACCTGGCCGGTGCGCAGCTGCCGGGCGAGCCAGTGGGCGGCGCCCACGTCGCGCGTCCAGACGCCGGCGGCGAGGCCGTAGCTGGTGGCCTCGGCGAGGTGGACCGCCTCCTCGAGCGAGGCGAAGGGCGTGACGGCCAGGACGGGCCCGAAGATCTCCTCGGTGAACACCGGGTGGGCGGGGTCCACCCGGTCCAGGACGGTCGGTTCGACGTAGAAGCCGTCCTCGTAGGGCGGTCCCTTCGGCACCCCGCCGCCGGTGACGGTGACGCAGTCGCGCCCGCCCTGCCGGAGGTAGCCCAGGACGCGGTCGCGCTGGGCCGCGGAGATCAGGGGGCCGAGGTCGGGGTCGGTGAGCCCGGGGCCGATGCGCAGGGCGCGGAAGGCGGCCGCCAGGGCGGCGACGAGCTCGTCGTGGACGCGGGCGTGGACGAGCAGCCGGCTGCCCGCGGAGCAGTTCTGGCCGGCGTGCTCGGTGATGGACTCGACGATCAGCGGCACCGCGCGCCGGGGGTCGTAGTCGGGGAGCACGATGTGGGGCGACTTGCCGCCCAGTTCGAGGGTGACGGGCACGATGGTGCGGGCGGCGGCCGCCATCACCGACGCGCCGGCCTCGCGGGAGCCGGTGAAGGCGAGGTGGTCGACGCCGGGGTGCGCGGCGAGGGCGGCGCCCGCCTCCGGTCCGTAGCCCGGTACGACGTTGAGGACGCCGGGCGGCAGGCCGGCGTCGAGGGCGATGCCGGCGAGGAGGAGCGGGGTGAGCGGGGCGTCCTCCGCGGGTTTGAGGACGCAGCAGTTGCCGGCCGCCAGGGCGGGGGCCACGGTGCGGGCCGCGACCTGGAGGGGGTAGTTCCAGGGGATGATGTGGCCGCACACGCCGTACGGCTCGCGCAGGGTGAAGGCGAGCAGGTCGGGCCGGCTGATCAGGGTCTCGCCGACGAGGGCCTCGACGGCGCCGCCGTAGAACTCGAAGTAGCGGGCGGCGACGTCGACGTCGGTGCGGGACTGTCCCAGCGGCTTGCCGGTGTCGCGGGTCTCGGTCTCGGCGAGCGGCTCGCGTGCGGCGCGCAGCGCGTCGGCGATGCGGCGGCAGATCCGGCCGCGCTCGGCGGGCGGGGTGTCCCGCCAGGTGTGCTCGTAGGCGTCGCGGGCGGCGGCCACGGCCTGGTCGGTCTCCGTGGCACCGCAGCGTGCGGCGCGGGCGAAGGGGCGGCCGAGGGCGGGGTCCACGACGTCGATCCAGTCGGTCGTGGGGACGCGCCGTCCGGCAATGACGGCCGCGTGGCGGGGTGAGGCCTGCGGGTTCACAGGGACGTTCACGAAGGACACCAGGCTTCCTCGGTGGGGGCACGGCAGGACGGTCAGCCGTGCAGTGAACCGGCCAGAATCCTCTGCAGGTCGCGGGCGGCGACGTCGCGCGGGCAGCACACCAGGAGCCGTTGCTGCTTGAGCGCGCCCTCGACCAGCGCGGGCAGATCGCGCGCGGTGTAGCCGAAGTCGCCGAGTCCGGTGGGGCCCTCGGTGTCCGCGACGAGGCTCAGCAGGGTGGCGGGCAGGACGTCGGCGCCGTTGGCGGCGGTGATCCCGGCGAGGTTGGCGCCCAGCAGTTCGGCGGCCCGCAGATGGCGTGCGGGGTCGGTGGGGTAGGTGAACGCGAACGCGGCGGCGGCCGTGGCGACGACGGCGCTGCCGTGCGGCACCATCGCGTGGCCGACGTCGTAGCCGGGGGGCCGGTACTCGCGGACCAGGCCGGCGACGGGGTAGGCGCAGGCGTGCGGGATGTGGGTGCCGGCGTTGCCGAAGCCGAGCCCGGCGAAGGTGGCGGCCCGGCTCATGGCCGTCCTGGCCTCCAGGTCGTGCGGGTTGAGGACGGCTCTGCGCAGGTAGCGGCCGACGAGCCGCAGGGCCTCCTCGGCCCAGATGTCGCTGACCGGGTTGGCGCCGATGTACAGGGGCCGGTCGGCGGGGGTGCGGTAGGCGGGGCGCCGGTCGTAGGGGCGGGCCGTGTACGACTCGCAGGCGTGGGTGAGGACGTCGTAGCCGGAGGCGGCGGTGACGGCCGGGGGCAGGGTGAGGGTGTTGAGCGGGTCGACCAGGGCGAGGGAGGGGCGCAGGAACGGGTCGCTGATGCCGGTCTTGACGTTCAGGCCGGTGACGCCGAGGGCGACCATGGCGGTGCACTCGCTGCCGCTGCCGGCCGTGGTGGGCACGGCGATCAGGGGCCTGAGCGGTCCGGGGATCGCGGCGGCGGCGCCGATGGGCTTGTTGAGGTAGTCGCGGACGGCGCGGCCGGGGTGACTGTGCAGGAGGTTGACCATCTTGGCGGTGTCGATCGAACTGCCGCCGCCCAGGGCCACGTAGCCGTCGACGTCGAGGCCGGCGAGCTCGCGTGCGGCCTCGGCGCAGCTCGCGTCCGTGGGTTCGACCAGCGCCCGGTCGAAGACGGTCACCGCGATGCCGTCCTTCTCGATCCGCCGCGCCACCTGGGCCGGCAGTCCCAGACGGGCCAGGTTGGGGTCGGTCACCAGGAGTACGGAGCGCAGACCGGCCCGTGCGAGTTCGTACCCGATCTCCCGGGTGGCGCCGATTCCGAACTTCAGCGGCGGCGCCTGCCAGGAAATGAGGGTCTCTCCTTCCGCTGTGCCGTCGTTCGCCCCCGTAATCAGGTCCACGTTCGGCCCTCCTCAGCTCCTTGCGGAACAGCAGGATTTGATACTAACCACAGCTTTCGATCCTCCGCATGGGGCTGGAGACCCAGGATCCGGACCGGGACTTTGGGCCCATACCGAATTTCGGCCATTACCGGTGACGACGATTCCCGGCATGGTGTCGATCGTTTTCACCGGTCCGAATCCCGTCTTCGCCAGGTAATTCCGGATTTCCCGCCGGGGAAATCCGGAATTCGTGCCCTGTACAGCGATGGAGACCGGCGGCCGGACCTTTGCGCGCGGCGGACGGCGCGGGTCAGGGCCGGGCGGCGTCCGCTTCGGCGGGGGCCGCGGCCTGCCGCCGGTCGACGGCGTCGGCCAGGGAGGTGCGGGCGGCGCGGGTGCCCACGGCGGAGCCGGCGCCGATCAGGGCGAGGACGAGCCAGAACAGCAGCAGCGCGCCGTGGTCCGCCGCCAGGTCGAAGCCGCCGGCGATGAAGCCGCCGAGCACGCCGCCGGCGCCCCACGCCATGGTGGAGTAGCCGAGGTAGAGGCCGATGCGGCCGGGCGGGGCGAGGCCGGCGACGATCGCGTCGACGACCCCGCAGAACAGGGACTCGCCGACGGAGGTCACGATGACCGAGGCCACGATCGGGCTGACGCCGTCGACGGCGCACAGCAGCCAGCCCCCGCCGAGCACGACCCCGGACAGCGCGAACACGTCGAGCCGGCCCGCGGTTCCGCGCCGTTCGATGCGGGAGCCGACGAGCGTGACGGCGATCATCACCACGACGGCGTTGCCCGCGGTCAGCAGGCCGACCAGGTCGGCGGAGAGCTTCTGGTCGACGACGGTCAGCGGCAGGGCGATGCGGTACTGGGTGATGAGGAACCAGCCGCCCACCGCGAGTCCGCAGAAGACCATCAACTGCCGGTCGCGCAGCGCCTCGGCCATCGCGGCGGGCCTGATCGGCGTCGCGTTCGTCCCGTGCATGCCGCGCAGCAGCACGGCCGAGACGACGGCGAACGCCAGGTGCAGCGCGGCCGCCACCACGAACCCGGCCCGGATGGCGCCGCTCGCCATCAGCGCCGTGCCGAACAGCGGGCCGATGAGCGCGGCGCCGTTGATCGACACGTAGTAGCGGCTGAGGTTGGCGGCCACGCCGCCGGACTTGGCGGAGGCCAGCACGCTGCGGGAGCCGTTGTTGTTGAGGGAGCCGCCGAGGCCGATCAGGGCGACGGCGCCCGCCCACAGCCAGAAGCCGTGTCCGGCGACGGCGAAGACGAGATAGGCGACCACCTCGACCAGCAGGCCGAGCACCAGGACGCGGGAGGCCCCGAAGCGGTCGCTGGCCCAGCCCGCCGGGATGCCCAGGCCCCGGCGGGTGAACTCCAGGAGGGCGAAGAGCAGTCCGGTCTGGAGGCTGCTCATGCCCGCGTGCCGGGTCAGGTGGACGGCGAGGAACGGGATGACCATGAAGAAGCCGATGTTGGTCGTGAACCGTCCGAGGATCACGACGTACGCGGGCCCCCTGCCCTCCGTGAAGACCGTGCCCTTCGCGTTCTTCCCGCCCTGCTCGCCCTTCTCGCCCGTCTCGCCCTCCACCGTCACCGCCGTGCCTCCGGCTGCCGTTCGGTGCGGATGACGAGGTGCGCGGCGGCCGCCTCGGCCGCCGTCGCGGCCGACTTGGGGTCGGGCCCGGTGGCGATGACGTGGCCGGCGCGGTTCCAGGAGTCGCCGAGCGGGGCCACCTCGTCGCCGGGCGAGGGCAGTTCGCCGAACCGGATCACGCCCTCGACGGCGAGGGCCCGCTCGAGCCCCTCGACGGCGGTCACCCGGCCCGGGGCGGGGGTGAGGTAGCGGATGGCGGCGCCGCCCGCCAGCGGCATCGCCGGGGGCGGGGGTGCGGCGTGGGCGAGGGCGGCCACGGCCCCGTAGATCATGTCGATGCCCGTGACGTGCTGGACGAGCTCCCAGATCTGGTCGCCGCCCTGGCGGACGTTGATCTCGATGACGGTCGCCCGCTCGCCGTCCTCGGCGAGCATCACCTCGGTGTGGCAGGGCCCCCAGGCGTAGCCGATGGCGTCCAGGGCGCCCAGGGCCGCCGCGACGAGGGCCGCCTGCTGCGGCTCCGGCAGGGCGGCGGGCAGGTCGTGGCCGGTCTCGACGAAGTGCGGGGGCCCCGTGGTGTGCTTGCGGGTGACCGCGAGGACCTGGTGCCGGCCGTCGACGGTGAGCGTCTCGACGCTGAACTCCCGCCCGGTCAGGAGCTCCTCGGCGAGGACCCGGACGGGCGCGGCGCCGGCGGCGTCCTCCTTGCTCCAGGCCCAGGCGGCCTTCGCGCCCGTGGTCCAGGCCCACGCGGCGGCGAGCTCGCCGGGGTGGCGGACCACATGGACGCCCGTGCCGCCGTTGCCCTCGACGGGCTTGAGGACGATGCCGCCAGGGCAGGTGCGGGCGAAGTGCGCGGCCTCCTCCTCGGTGGCGCACACCCGGTGGGCGGCGGTGGCCAGGCCCCGCTCGCGCAGCACTCGCCGCATGGCCGCCTTGTCCTGGGCGCGGGCGACGGTCGCGGCCGCGTTGCCGCGGACGCCCAGCGCGTCGGCGACGACGGCGACCGGGTACAGCGACAGTTCGGTCAGGCCCAGGACCGCGTCGAGGGGCCGCCGGGCGTGGACGTCCCGGGCGACGGCCAGCAGGGCGTCGGGGCTCTGGAAGTCGGCGTCGACGACGCGGGCGGCCAGGGACTCCTCCAGGGCGCGGTCCCCTCCGGGGCGGTGCACGACGGTGAGCGCGACGGGCAGTCCGAGCAGCTTGCCCAGCACGTCGGGGCGCGGGCAGACCAGCAGCAGGTGCGGTACGGCCGCCATGTCAGGCCGGCCCGGGGGCGGTGGCGTTCCCGGTCTCCTGGGCGGCGTTCCATATGCGTTCCAGCTCGCGTATGCGCCGGGTGTCCTTCTCTATGGCGGCCCAGTCGTCCGCGCCCTGGATGACCCAGCCGAGGCTGGTGGTGACGTCGTTGGTCATCGGGACCTCCTTGCCCTCGGGCGGCACCGCCATCCTGTGGACGGTCGGCAGTGCGGCGATCTCCTGGAGGATGTCCATGCGTCGCACCGGGCCCGCGAAGTCGGCGCACAGCCACAGCGTGCGGACCTCCTTGACCAGCTCGAAGCCCGGGGTGAACGTGCCGTCGAGCAGGTGGCGCACGGTCCGCTCGATCTGGTTGTCGCCGGTGGCCAGCGAGCCGGAGAGCATCATGCAGCTGCCGGAGTAGCGGGCGGCGAGCTCGACCAGGCGCGGCCCGTCGGCGGTCATGACGACCTCGGCGTGGGTGGAGCCGTTGCGGATGCCGACGGCGTCGGCGGCCCGCATCGTGTAGTCGGCCAGCACCGCCACGTCCGGGTGGCCGGGCGGCAGGAAGTCGGCGATGTCGTAGATGCCGATGCGCGGCCCGCGGTCGTGCTTGGCGTAGACACAGGTGTCGACGAGCCCGTGCCGTCCGTCGACCGAGTACAGGTCGACGATGTATTCGAGTCCCTCGAGGTATTCCTGCACGATGACCGTGTCATTGCGCAGTTCGAAGCCGTTGACCTGGCCGAGGATGTGCGTGAAATAGCGTCGCCAGTCCCCGCCGGGCGGAATGCGGTGGACGTTGTCGGTGCCGGCGCTGTGCGGGGGTTTGACGATGAGCGGCTTGCCCGCCAGCCCCTTGCGGACGATCCATTCCGCGACCTCTTCCGGATCGGCCGTGGAGATGGTCTCCGGTCCGGGTACACCCGCTTTCTCCAGGGCCCGGGCCATATCGCCCTTGTGGCGCTGGGCGGCGGCGCTGCCCGGCGCGTTCGCGATGTGCGGCATCAGTGTTTCCACGAGTTGCGCGGTGAGTTCGACGCCGCGCTCGTTGCCGGCGACGATGCCCACCGGGTCGTAGGAGGCCACCAGTTCCATCAGGGCCCCGAAATCGCCGTCGTAGAAGTGGACGGCCTCGTAGTCGTCGGGGTACCAGGTCGACTTCCTGACGAATTTGGCCAGGGGCTTCGGAGTGCTCATGACGGTGACGGGCAGCACGCCGCGCGCCCTGAACGCGCTGGCGAAGCCCCGGTTGTCGCCGTCCCTGAGGTGGTAGCCGTCGACGACGACCACGTAACGCTTCCCGCTGCTCATCCGGCTACTGTGCGGTCCGGCCGGCTCCGCCGGACAGTGGCAGGACCGCCCGGCGACCACGAATTCCTGCCACCGGCCGGGGCGCTTCGCCGCCGGGGCCGGGCGGGACCATCGGCCTATGGCCGCCCGTACGCCGCCTCGGACACAGTGAGGAACACAGCGGCGGCCGCCGACGGAGGCCGGAGGACGGGAGTTGTCATGAGCCCACGCGTGTCCATCGATCCGGGGAAACTCAGCCAATTCGGGGCGGCCACCGGAAGTACCTTCTGCCTCGTCACCAATCCCGAGCTGATCGATGCCATCGAGGTCGTCGAGTCCGCGTCGTACGAGCGGTATCTGACCGTTCCGTTCACGGCGGGCGACCGCTTCGAGGATCTGCTGGAGAAAAGCATTCCCGAACCGGCGCACATTCTCGTCGTATCGCCTCACCGGTTCGTCGAATCACCCGATCCCGATCTGGTGGGACGGCGCAAGATCATGGGAATGGCGTGCAATTCGACGCCGACCACGCTGACCGAGATCCGGCATTTCCTCAAGGCGATGGAGCGGACCTCGGCGGACGAACAGGCCGCTTTCTCCGACACGTTCTTCGAGATCGCCGAGGAGGCCGACCACCTGGAGTACGTCGACCTCCGGCACGGCACCCGCGCGGTCCTGGACCACCTCCGCGAGGACCTGGTGTGGAACCAGCAGGCGGGGCCGCTGGACTGGGGCGACCAGCAGATCGTGCCGGCCGGTGAGATCAGCGTGCTGCCCATCGAGATCAGGGAGTTCCAGGAGGACCTCAAGCTCCCCCTGGAGGGCGAGATCACGCTGCGCGGCTATCCGATCCTGCACAGCGGCACCCCCTCGTTCTCCCGTGCCGACCAGGCCCGGGTGCACGAGCGGCTGTGGGCGATGCGCGAGCACGCCATCAAGGCGACCGTCGAGGACGGCCGGATCACCCGTCTGACGGCGCTCGACGCGGGCGCGGCCCCGGCGCTGGAGATGCTGGAGCAGATGTTCGCGGTGGACTCCCGCTACCGCATCGTGTGGGAGATCGGCCACGCCCTCAACACGGCGCTGGACATCCTGCCCGGCAACCACGCCATGAACGAGGTGTACGGCGGCACCGAGGGCTGCCTCCACTACGGGCTGGGCCTCACCCCGTACACCCAGTACCACCTCGACATCATCGCGCCCGACACCCGCGTGCTGAGCAGCAGCGGCGCCGCGCTCATCGGGCACCCGGACCACCCCACCGTGGAGCGGGTCGTCTCCGGCGGCTGACGCCGCACGGTCCGGGGTGCGCACCACCACTCCACAGCGCCGACAGGAGGTGAAAGAGATGAAGGCCGTGAAGAAGATCAAGGTGCAGAAGAACCGCAACTACCTGGGCACGCTGCTCGGCTGAGTACCGACCCGTGGCGGGGACCGCAAGGACCCCGCCACGGGGTTTTCCGTCCGGGACCGGCGGGATCGGGTCCGCCGGGCCGATCGCTGGAGCGTCAAGGGAGCCGGTCCGTGTCACCTCTGTCATCGCCCCCGCGGGTGGACGTCACCGCGAGCGACTTCGGCCAGTTCGGCGATCCGCGCGGCACCTTCTGCCTGATCACCGACGAGGCGGGGCTGACGTCGGTGCGCTGCCTGCCGGGCGAGGGCTACGAGCGGGTCCTGCACCTGGCGCTGCCGCCCGGGCAGAGCCTGGGCGAGCTCCTCGCCGAACGGGTGCCCGCCGACGCCGACGTCCTGGTGGCCTGCCCCGGCCGCTTCATCGGCTCGCCCGCACCCGGGGAGCTCGGGGCGCGCCGCCTCTCGGTCCTGCCGGCCGGCTCGACCCCGCTGACGGGCGGGCACGTGCGCTACTTCCTGCAGTCCGCGGCCCGTACGGACGTGGCCGGCCAGGAGGCGGCGGCCGAGGAGTTCTTCGAGCGCGCCGGGGCGAGCGAACGGCTGCTGATCACCGACGACACGGCCGGCAGCGAGGCCGAGTTCGACCACGGCGTCGGCGATTGCGTCTGGAACCAGCAGGCGGGCGTGCTCGGCCCCGGGGAACAGCAGATCTTTCCCGCCGGCAAGCTCAGCGTGACCGCGGCGGAGATCACCGTCTTCTCCCCCGAAGCCCGCCTCGCCGGGCTGCGGGGCACCCTGACGCTGCGCGGCTGGCCCATCGTGCACCGGCACGCCGACCCGGCCGACGAGCCGGAGCAGCGGCGGCTGTTCGAGGCGCTCGCCCCGCTGGTCTCCCACGCCGTCCACCTGGAGGTGAACGGCGGCACCATCGACCGCGTCACCCCGGCGGAGGCGGGGGCACGGCCGGCCGCCGAGGCGCTCGAGACGCTGCTGGCGGCGCAGCCGCTCTACCGCACCGTCTGGGAGCTGGGCTTCGGCATCAACACCGGCACGGAGGTCATGCCCGCCAACTGCGGCCCCAACGAGGTGCACGGCGCCCGCCACGGCGTGCTGAACCTGGGGATCGGCGTCACCCCCACCACCCGCTTCGCCCTCGCCTTCCTGTGCCCGCGCAGTTCGCTGCTGACGGCGGACGGCACGCCCCTGCTCGGGGCGCGCAAGGCGGTGCGGCGCGGCCGGCTGCAGCGGACCTCCAGCGCGAGCTGCGGCTGCCACTGAAACGACCGGAAGCAAGCGAACGGACCTGCCCGCGGGAGGAAAACCATGTCGGCACCGGCCAGGCCAGGACTGAGGGAGCGCGTCGACGCTCTCCTCGACTCCTTCATCAAGGACTTCTACGAGACCGTCCCCTACGCCCAGCACCAGCGCAGCGCCCGCGAGATCGACCTCGACTACTACAAGCGGCACAACATCGAGACGATCCTGCGCCTGCGCCGCAAGCGCACCATCGACGCCCTGGCCATCAAGTACTTCACCAAGACCGACCCCGTGCAGGCCAAGGCGTGGGCGCACTACACGGACGACGAGATGCTGCACGACCGGCTCTTCGCCGCCGACCTGGCCAAGGTGGGCGTGGCGAAGGACGAGATCTACGCCACGGAGCCGCTGCTGTCCACCAAGCTGCTCACCGGCTACCTCCAGTACGGCATGGAGTTCGAGGACAGCCCGCTCGCCCTGATCACGAGCGTGTACTTCGTGGAGTACACCACCACCCGCACCCAGCCGGAGTGGCTGGACAACCTCGAGAAGGTGCTGGGCCGCGACGAGGTCAAGGGCCAGCGCGCCCACGTCAACACCGACCTGGACGACGACCACGACGACTTCGTCTGGCGGGTGCTGACCAGCCTGGTCTCCTCCGAGGAGGACGAGCGCAGGGTCGTGCGGCACCTGCACGACATCTACTGGCTGTGGAAGCTGTACTTCACCGAGCTGCACCAGCGCACGGTCCTGGGCCGGTCCGGCGAGGAGATCGCGCCGCCCGCCCCGGCTCCGGCCGCCACGGACGGCTGAGGCCCCCGGTGGCGAGCCGGACCGGCCGGGCGGAACCGCTCCCCGGTACGGCCGGGCCGCCCGGCCGGCACGGCGTGCAGGTGCTGGCGCTGCCGCCCGGCCGGGAGCTGCGGCCGCAGACCGAGCGGTGGATCGTGGACGGCCTGGTGGCGGCCATGCCCGGGCTGCGGGCGCGCGAGCTGTTCGCGCTGCGCCGCGACATGCTCACCGAGGCCGAGTACCTCGTGGTCGCCGTGGACCCGCGGCGGGACGCGGTGGTGGCCCTGCTCACCTCGCGGTGGGCCCCGCTCCCCTCGGGCAGGCCCTGTCTGCACGTGATGACGCAGTTCGTCGGCGACGCCTACCGGCACGGCTCGGTCTTCGGCCGGAGCTGGGCCGCGCACTTCGCCCGGCTGCTGGCCGAGGGCCGCCCCTTCCCCGAGGTGATCGCCCTCAAGACCTACAACCCCGTGGTGCACTGCGCGATGAACGCCTTCGCGGGCCACCCCGGCTGCCGGCTCCACCCGGACCTCACCGGGGCGGGCGACCCGGCGCGGGCCCTGCTCGGCGAGGTGGCCACGGCCATCGCCCCGGACTGCCCGTACGACGCGGAACGCGGTGTCTTCCCGGGGGTGGGGCGCCCGGTGGACCTCTACCGGGAGCGGCCGCTGAGCTCGGTGGACGCGGTCAACGCCCACTTCGGCAAGCACCTGGAGCCCGGCGACCGCATGCTCTGCGTGCTCCACGCCCCGACGGCGGCCGGGCAGCACGGCATCCTCACGGCGCTGGGACTGGCCCGGCCCGAGTGAACCGGGAAGGCGGAGCGCCATGACCGACCCCCGCGCCGACGGGTTCGCCCCCGACTACGGCACCGCCCGCGCGGCCTTCCTGCGCGCGGCCGAGGCCGCGGGGGCGGTGCCGGGCGGCTTCCGGCTGCCGGGCCACACCGGGCCCGACGGCTCGGCGCTGACCGTCGACACGGCCTACCTCGGCCCGGAGCGGCCGGTGAAGCTGCTGGTCACGGTGTCGGGGACGCACGGCATCGAGGGATTTTGCGGCTCCGCGTGCCAGACACGGGTGCTGCTTCAGGAGGGCCTGGCCCGGTCGGCGGGGCCCGGCACGGGCGTCCTGCTGGTCCACGCCCTCAACCCGTACGGCTTCGCCTACCTGCGGCGCGTCGACCAGGACAACGTCGACGTGAACCGGAACTTCGTCGATCACGGCGCCCCGCCGCACAACGACGCCTACGACGCGGTGCACGCCGCCCTCGTCCCCGCGGACGGCGCCCCCTTCTCGGCGCGGAGGCTGACCGAGGAGCTGCTGACCCTGCGTGACCGGCTCGGCACGCGCGTCTTCCAGGAGGCGGTCACCCGGGGCCAGTACCGCCGTCCCGACGGCCTGTTCTACGGCGGCCGCCGGCCCTCCTGGTCGCACGGGGTGCTGCGGCGGATCGTGGCCGAGCGCGTGGCCGGCACCCCGCACATCGCCTACATCGACCTGCACACCGGGCTCGGCGAGCGGGCCGCCGGCGAGCCGATCTTCCGCGGCGGCCGGGACCGGGGCGCCCGCGAGCGGGCCCGGGCCTGGTACGGCCCGGCGCTGACGGCCTCGGAGGAGGGCACCTCGTCCTCCACCCCCATCGTCGGGAACACCGCGAGCGCGGTCGCCGACGGGCTGCGGGGTGACGAGGAGCTCACCGCGATCACCCTGGAGTTCGGCACCCTGCCGGGCCCGGAGGTCCTGCTGGCGCTGTGCGCCGACAACGCCCTGCACCTGCGCCGCCCGGCGGACCGGGCGGTGCTGGCCCAGGAGAAACGGCTGCTCATGGAGGCCTTCGCGCCGGTGGACGGTACGTGGCGAAAGACGGTGCTCCAGCGCGCGAGAGAAGTTTTCGATCAGGCCCTCAGAGGCCTTGCGAGCTGCGATACAAAGGCCAGGTGATCACCCCGGCGGGGTTTCGCATGGTAAGACGGATGCGTAACGGCTCCATCTCGGCCATGGAGACGGGTGGGCGACGCGTTACGCTCGTGGAGGAGCAATCCGCCCCGCCCAGCCCCATCTCACGCCAGGAGTCCGCCGACGTGGCCATCTCCGTTTTCGACCTCTTCTCCATAGGCATAGGTCCCTCCAGCTCGCACACGGTCGGCCCGATGCGTGCCGCCCGCATGTTCGTGGGCCGCCTGAAGAAGGACGGGCTGCTGGCACAGACGACCGCCGTCCGGGCCGAGCTCTTCGGCTCCCTCGGCGCCACGGGCCACGGCCACGGCACGCCCAAGGCCGTGCTGCTGGGCCTGGAGGGCCACTCCCCCCGTACCGTCGACGTCGAGACCGCCGACGACGAGGTCGAGCGCATCCGCGCCACCAAGCGGCTGCGGCTGCTCGGCGCCGAGATCGGCTCCGACCACGAGATCGACTTCGACGAGTCGACCCAGCTGATCCTGCACCGCCGCCGCTCCCTGCCGTACCACGCGAACGGCATGACGCTCTTCGCCTACGACGAGGCCGGCTCCCCCCTGCTGGAGAAGACCTACTACTCGGTCGGCGGCGGCTTCGTCGTCGACGAGGACGCGGTGGGCGCGGACCGGATCGTCCCGGACGACACCGTGCTGAAGTACCCCTTCCGCACCGGTGACGAGCTGCTGCGGATGTCCCGCGAGTCGGGTCTGTCGATCTCCGCGATGATGATGGAGAACGAGAAGGCCTGGCGCACCGAGACCGAGATCCGCGAGGGTCTGCTGGAGATCTGGCGCGTCATGCAGGCCTGCGTCACGCGCGGCCTGTCCCGCGAGGGCATCCTGCCCGGCGGCCTGAAGGTCCGCCGCCGTGCCGCCAACACCGCCCGCCAGCTGCGTGCCGAGGGCGACGCACAGGCCCGCGCGATGGAGTGGATCACGATCTACGCCATGGCCGTGAACGAGGAGAACGCCGCGGGCGGCCGCGTCGTCACCGCTCCCACCAACGGCGCCGCGGGCATCATCCCGGCCGTGCTGCACTACTACATGAACTTCGTGCCGGGCGCCGACGAGGAGGGCGTGGTCCGCTTCCTGCTGGCCGCGGGCGCGATCGGCATGCTCTTCAAGGAGAACGCCTCGATCTCCGGCGCCGAGGTCGGCTGCCAGGGCGAGGTCGGCTCCGCCTGCTCGATGGCCTCCGGCGGCCTCGCCGAGGTCCTCGGCGGCTCCCCGGAGCAGGTCGAGAACGCCGCCGAGATCGGCATGGAGCACAACCTCGGCCTGACCTGCGACCCGGTCGGCGGCCTGGTGCAGATCCCCTGCATCGAGCGCAACGGCATGGCCGCGGCCAAGGCCGTCACCGCCGCCCGCATGGCCCTGCGCGGCGACGGCCGCCACCACGTCTCCCTCGACAAGGTCATCAAGACCATGAAGGAGACCGGCGCCGACATGAAGGTCAAGTACAAGGAGACGGCGCGCGGCGGCCTCGCCGTGAACGTCATCGAGTGCTGACCGGCTGATCCGCCGGACCGACCGCCCGCCGGCCCGCCCGGCCCCGGACCACCCGGGGCCCGGCGGGCCGGCGGCGTTGTCAGTGGGGACGCGTACGCTCGCGAGCATGAGTTACGCAGACCTGCGCGAACTCCAGAGCGCGCTCAACACCGCCTCGGACATCGCCTTCGCCCTCGACGCCAAGCCCGCACCCCATGAGGCCGATCAGCTGCTGGACGCCCTGCGGCGGGCGCTGGCGGCCGCGAGCGCGCTGGGGGCCGGGATAGGCGCGACGGGGTGCTCGGAGCATCCGCGCGGGCCGGTGGACCCGCTGTACGGGGACACGGACGACCCGCTGCCGCCGGGGTGGGGGCGGTGCCTGCTGTGCAACGACCGGCGGCGTCGGGCCAGCGCACAGCGCAGGGGCTGGCGCTGACCCGGGCGGCCCGGTCCGTAACACGGCGGATCAGTGGTTCAGGGAGGCCCAGAACTCGTCGAAGGACAGCACGCCGTCGCCGTTGCCGTCCTTCTTGTTGATGATCGCCTGGGCCACGGTCTCGGTGACGTTGTGGTCACCGAGCTGAGCCATGACGCTCTTGTACTCGGCCGCCGTGATGAACCCGTCGCCGTCCACGTCGAAACGGTCAAAAGCCGTACGTGCGGCGTCGATGTCAGCCATGTAGGCCTCCCCTTGTGTGCTTGTTTGACCGGCACAGATTAGCCGCCGGTCACCAGCTCCAGATAACGGTCCCAGTCCCAGTGCCGGCCGGGGTCCGTGTGGGTGGCTCCGGGCACTTCGCTGTGGCCGATGATGTGCTCGCGGGTGGGGGGAATGCCATGGCGGGCGCAGACGGCGGCGGTGAGCTTCGCCGACGCGCGGTAGAGGGCGTCCGTGAAGTACTCGGGGCGGTCTATCCAGCCCTCGTGCTCGATGCCGATGCTGCGGGTGTTGTAGTCCCAGTTGCCGGCGTGCCAGGCGATGTCCCGCTCGCGGACGAACTGGCCGATGTAGCCGTCGGCGGAGGCGACCATGTAGTGCGCCGAGACCTTCGAGCGCGGGTCACGGAAGATCCTCATCGCGTCGGGGAAGGTCTCCTGGGTCACATGGACCACGACGTGGTCGACGGGGTACGCACCGGGCCGGGCCGACGCCGTGAAGTTGGCGCTGCTGGCCGGGATCCAGTGGGTGGGAGGGTACGCGGCACTCGTCACGAGGACATGACACCCGGCTACCGCCGCCCCCGCAAGACCTCCGACCACTCTGTATAAAAATAAGCAATTGCTCGGTCTCATGCGTGGATTGCAAGGCCAGTGGCACAGCTCACCTTGGATTGCAGAGGTCTCGCTTTGGCTCATCGCTACCTGGCGTGACATAGTCGAGGGCAACGACCCCCATTGACCCGGGCCAGGTCGTCAAACGCCGTGGGACACACCCCATTTTCCCGCGGCCATACGAAGAGGCCCCCGGCCACGTCACGACGATGACGGATGGGGGCCTCTTCGTATGGCCGGGTGGGGACGGGGACCTCAGCGGTCCACCACGCGCATCTCGAACCACGTCGTCTTGCCCCGCGCCAGCAGGTCCACGCCCCACCGGTCCGAGAGCTTGTCCACCAGGAACAGCCCCCGCCCGCTGGTGTCCATCTCCCGCACCGGCAGCAGGCACGGCAGCCCCCGGGACGGATCGCGCACCTCTATCCGCAGCCAGCCGCGCCGGCGCAGCATCCGCAGCCCGAAGAAGCGGGCCCCGGTGTGCCGCACGGCGTTGCCCACGAGCTCGGAGACCAGCAGCACCGCGTGCTCGGTGACCTGGGCGGAGAGGCCCCAGTGGCGCAGCACCACGGACTGGGTCAGCCGGCGGGCCGCGACGGCGGATTCCGGCCGGGAGGGCAGCCGGATCTCACCGAGGGTCGGGTCGCCGAACAGTTCGAACGCCTTGAGCGCCAGCTCATCCTCAACCGTCGGGGTCCACCGCACCGGGGTGGCCGTGCCGACCCGTTGCCGTGGCTGCTCCGTTCCCTCCAGGCCCGCCATGCCCCCCATCATGGCCGCCCGCAAGGCGCCACGGAGTGGAACGTTGGGATTCGATTCAGCGGAGTCCATGCCTCCGCAGCCACCGGCCGACATATGCCAGAGGCCGTAGGCGCCCCGGGAAACCCCGACTGACCTGCGGCGCCCTCAGGGGCCCGGGAGATCGTCGGACGGCTCGGAGGGGGCCGGACACACCGTCGCGCACCGGCGACGGAATTCCCCCACAAGAGGCACCCTCCGGAGGGCGCCCTTCCGGGCGCTCTCCCCCAATCCCCTGCAGGTCAGACGAACTTGGCCTTGCCCGGACCGTCCTCCACAAAGCTGCGCATACCGATCTCCCGGTCCTCGGTGGCGAACAGCCCCGCGAACCAGTTGCGCTCGATGGCCAGCCCGGTGTCGATGTCGGTCTCCAGACCGGTGTCCACCGCCTCCTTGGCCGCGCGCAGCGCGATGGCGGGGCCGGCCGCGAGCCGGGCCGCCCACGCGTGCGCCTGCTCGTAGACCTCGCCGGCCGGGACGAGGCGGTCGACGAGGCCCAGGGCGAGCGCCTCGTCGGCCTTGACCTGACGGCCGGTGAAGATGAGGTCCTTGGCCTTGGACGGGCCGATGAGCCGGGACAGCCGCTGGGTGCCGCCCGCGCCGGGGATGAGGCCCAGCAGGATCTCGGGCTGGCCGAGCTTGGCGTTGTCGGCGGCGATGCGGAAGTCCGCGCAGAGCGCGAGCTCGCAGCCGCCGCCCAGGGCGTAGCCGGTCACGGCGGCGACCACCGGCTTGGGGATGCGGGCCACGGCGGTGAAGGAGTCCTGGAGCCCGCGCGACCGCGCCACCATGGCGGCGTGGTCCATGTGCTGCATCTCCTTGATGTCCGCGCCGGCCGCGAACACCTTCTCCCCGCCCCAGATGACCACGGCCCGTACGTCCTCACGGCGGGTCACCTCGTCGGCGAGCTCCCGGAGCCGGTCCTGGGTGGCGATGTCCAGCGCGTTCATCGGCGGACGGTCCAGTCGGACGGTACCGACGCCCTCGGCTACCTCAAGGTGCACAGTCATGACGCAAGGTTAGCGCCGGTTAACGACAGGCGGCCCGGTGCACTTGGTCACAGTGCACCGGGCCGCCGTCCGCGGACGATGAGCCGTCAGCTCTCCTGGGGGCTGCTCTTGCCCCACTCCGACCACGGCATGTTCCAGCCGTTGAGGCCGTTGTCCGGCTTAATCGTTTTGTCATCGGAGTTCTTGACGATCACGACGTCACCGATGAGGGAGTTGCTGTAGAACCAGGCCGCCGGGCTGTTCGGGTCGCCGCCGCCGCGCTGGTCCTCCAGGCCCACGCAACCGTGGCTGGCGTTCTCCGAGCCGAAGGTGGAGGAGCCGGACCAGTAGTTGCCGTGCAGGAAGGTGCCGGAGGTGGACAGGCGCATCGCGTGCGGCACGTCCGGGATGTCGTACTCGCCCTTGCCGTCACTTCCCGTGAAGCCGACGGTGGCGCCGTTCATGCGCGTCACCTCGTGCTTCTCGCTGATGACCATCTGACCGTTGTACGTGGGGTTGGCGGGGGCGCCGGCGGAGATCGGGACGGTCTTGAGGACCTTGCCGTCCCGCTCGACGGTCATCTGGTGGCTCTTGGCGTCGACGGTGCTGACCTGGCTGCGGCCGACCGTGAACTTCAGGGTCTTGTTCTGCGAGCCGTACACGCCCTCACGGCCCTGGACGCCGTCGAGGTTCAGATCGACCGTCACCTTGGTCCCGGCCGCCCAGTACTTCTCGGGCCGGAAGTCGAGGCGGTCGTTGCCGAACCAGTGGCCCTTGACCTCCACGGCCGGCTCGGCCTTCACCTTGATGGCGCGCTCGACGGCCTTGGGGTCGGTGATGCCGCGGCTGAAATTGATCGAGACGGGCATGCCCACGCCGACCGTGCTGCCGTCCTCGGGCGTGAAGTAGCCAACGAAGGTGTTCTGCGGGGTGAGGGTGGTGAACGCCGCGTGCTTTGCGGAGGTCCGCCCCTTCTTGTCCTTGGCGATCGCGTCCACGGTGTACTTCGTGGAGGCCGAAAGGTGGCTGGACGGCTCCCAGGCCGCGCCACCGTTGGTTATGTTGCCGTCGATCGCCTTGCCCTTGGCGTCGGCGACCTTCACGGACGTCAGGCTGCCCTTGTCCGCCGTCACCTTGAGCGCGCCGCTGGTGGCGACGTCCTTGGCGCCGTCCGTGGGGGCGATGTTCACCACGGCCTGCGAGGGGCCGTCGGCCGGCTTGTCGCCCTTGGCGTCGCCGCCCCCGCCGTCACAGGCGCTGACCAGCGTCAGCACGGATCCGAGCAGCAGAGCGGACAGCGCCGTACGGCGTCCACGGCTCCTCGATATCGGCTGCACTCTCACAACGGATCGTCTCCCCTCGCACGGCCCGCGGCCACGCGGCGCCCCCAGAGCGCGGCAGGCGCGCATTGTCGATAGATAACCACACGCCACCGACAACGCTGACCTCGTGAATGTCACCGTTCAGTCCCAAATGGGAGCGGTGATACGACCCGTGCGCCTGTGGTGAGGGCGGTGACCGAAGTGAAGCGGCAGATTCCGGCCAGGTCAAACCGTTACCTGACGGCCGGTCCGGAGGGCGCCTCAGCGGAGGGCGGAACCGGCCCTCCACTGCTCCCACGTCAGGTTCCAGCCACCCAGCCCGTTGTCCGGCGCGACCACCCGTTCCCGGGTGCCGACGACCTCCACCACGTCGCCGATCAGCGACTGGCCGTAGAACCAGCCGGCCGGGCTGGTGGGGCTGCCGCCCTGCACGTCCGGCAGGCCGATGCAGCCGTGACTGGTGTTCAGGGTGCCGAAGGCCCGCGGGCCGGCCCAGTAGTTGCCGTGCAGGAACGTCCCCGAGCCGGTCAGCCGCATCGCGTGCGGGACGTCCGAGATGTCGTACTCACCCCCGAAGCCCACTGTGTCCCCGTTCATCCGGGTCATGGGGAACTTCTCGGTGATCACCATCTTGCCCTTGTACGTCTCGCTGCCCCCGGCGCCCGCCGTGATGGGCAGGCTGGCCAGCGGCCTGCCGTCCCGGACGACGTCCATGGTGTGCGCGGCCGCGTCCACCCGGCTGAACTGGCTGCGGCCCACCGTGAAGCCGACGGTCTTGCGCTGGGCGCCGTACACGCCCTCCGCGGCCCGCACGTCGCGCAGCCGCAGGTCCAACGTGACCCGGGTGCCCGGCCGCCAGTACGTGCGCGGCCGGAAGTCCACGCGGGCGGGCCCGAACCAGTGGGCGGCGATCTCGGTCGGCGGACGGGCCGTCACACGGATGGCACGCTCGACGGCGGCCCGGTCGGCGACGGGACGGTCGAAGCCAAAAGAAACGATCATGCCGGTGCCGACGGTGCTCCCGGCCTCGGGCGTGAAGTAGCCGATGACCCGGTGCTGCGGCACGTAGGTGGAGAAGCCGGTGTGACGGGTCGTACGGCGGCCGGAGGCGTCCCGGGCCACCGCCTCCACCGTGTAGCGAGCGGCGAGCGCCAGGGGGCGGGCGGCGTCGGGCCGCCAGGTGTGCCCGTCGCCGGAGATCCGCCCCGCGACGGGCACGGCCGACGGCGCGCCGGTGCGGAACTCCGCCACCCGCACCCGCTCCAGCCGGCCGTGCGACGCCCGCACCTCGAGCCGCTGCGTGGCCGGCACGCCCCGGGCACGGTCCCGCGGGGCGACCTCGATCCGCACCCCCGCGGCGGGCGGGCGCGCGTCGTCCGTGAGGGCGGTCTTCGGAGCGACGGTGGCGCACCCGGCGAGCGCGACCAGGAGCGCCGGCAGGGCGATTCCCCGTGCCGCGCGCGTGAGGGCAAGTGTCACACCGGGCCCAACGACGGGCCTCCCCGCGGGAAACGTCGCTGCACTCGCTTGCTGCGCCCGATCACACGTGTGAGCGCACGCGTGGATCTGGGAAGAAGGGGGAGAAGGACACAATCGCCAGACACCCGGCCCCGGGACGCCGGGTGCCCGGCGCGCTACCCGAGAGCCGCCGGAGGCGAACACGTGTCGAGCGCACCCGAGCAAGAGGCACGACAGGACGGCGAGTTCGGGCAGGGGCGGCCGCCCCAGGGCTCCCCCGGACCGGCCGTCGTCAACGGCCGCCCGCGGCCCGCCGCGGTCCTCGCGCCGGCGCCGGCCGTGTGGCCCGGCAGCCCGGAGCCGCTCGGGGCGCGGTTCAAGGACACCACCGGCACCCCGGCCGGCGTGGCGGGGACGAACTTCGCGCTGTGGGCCGGCGGCGCGGAGGCGGTCGAGGTCTGCCTCTTCGACGACACGCCGGAGGGGGGCGAAACCCGTCACCTCCTGACCGAGTTGACGCACGAGGTGTGGCACGGCTTCGTGCCGGGCGTCCTGCCCGGCCGCCGCTACGGCTTCCGCGTCCACGGCCGCTGGGACCCCTGGACCGGTGCCCGCTGGAACCCCGCCAAGCTCCTGCTGGACCCGTACGCGCGCGCGGTGGACGGAGAATTCGGCGGCCCGCACGGCCGCGGGCCGCTGCCGGCGGAGGTGTACGCACACGTGCGGGACTGGCCGCAGCAGCACGTCGCCGACACCGTCCGCGACGAGCGGGACTCCGCCCCCTACGTCCCCAAGGGCGTGGTGGTCGCCGATGACGACGACTGGGCCGACGACCGCCGCCCCAAGACGCCGTGGCCCGACTCCGTCATCTACGAGCTGCACGTGCGCGGCTTCACCATGCGCCACCCCGGCATCCCGGAGCGGCTGCGCGGCACCTACGCGGGGCTCGCCCACCCGGCGGCCATCGAACACCTGGTGCGGCTGGGGGTGACGGCGGTGGAACTGCTGCCGGTGCATCAGTTCGCCCACGAGGACCACCTGCTGCGGCGCGGCATGCGCAACTACTGGGGCTACAACTCCATCGGCTACTTCGCCCCGCACGCCGCCTACGCCGCCTCGGGCACGCGCGGCGAACAGGTGGGCGAGTTCAAGCGGATGGTGCGGGCCCTGCACGCCGCCGGCATCGAGGTCATCCTCGACGTGGTCTACAACCACACCGCCGAGAGCGGCGAGCTCGGCCCCACGCTCTCCCTGCGCGGCATCGACAACCGCCGCTACTACCGGCTGCAGTCCGACCCGCGCCGCTACGCCGACTACACCGGCTGCGGCAACACCCTGCACGTCGTCCAGCCGAACGTCCTGCGCCTGATAACCGACTCGCTGCGCTACTGGGTGACGGAGATGGGCGTCGACGGCTTCCGCTTCGACCTGGCGGCGGCGCTGGCGCGCTCGATGCACGACGTGGACATGCTCTCGCCGTTCCTCGCCGTCATCGCCCAGGACCCCGTCCTGCGACGCGTCAAGCTCATCGCCGAGCCCTGGGACGTGGGCTCCGGCGGCTATCAGGTGGGCGCCTTCCCACCCCTGTGGACCGAGTGGAACGACCGCTACCGCGACGCCGTGCGCGACTTCTGGCGGGGCGCCCTGCCGGACGTACGGGACCTGGGCTACCGCCTCTCCGGCTCCAGCGACCTCTACGCCTGGGGCGGCCGGCGCCCGTACGCCTCCGTCAACTTCATCACCGCCCACGACGGCTTCACCCTGCGCGACCTGGTGAGCTACGAACGCAAGCACAACGAGGCCAACGGCGAGGGCAACCGCGACGGCACCGGCGACAACCGCTCCTGGAACTGCGGCGTCGAAGGTGAGACCGGCGACGCCCGCGTCCTGGCCCTGCGCAGGCGGCAGCTGCGCAACCTGCTGACGACGCTGCTGCTGTCCACCGGGGTGCCGATGCTGGTGGCCGGCGACGAGATGGGGCGCACGCAGGGCGGCAACAACAACGCCTACTGCCAGGACAACGAGACCGGCTGGATCGACTGGTCCCTGCTGGGGGACCCCGGCTGGCGCGCGCTCGCCGACCTGAGCTCGAGGCTGCTGGCCCTGCGCCGCGCCCACCCCGTGCTGCGCAGCCGCTCCTTCTTCTCCGGGCGCCCGCAGAGCTCCGACGGGCTGCGGGACCTGGCCTGGTTCACGCCGGGCGGCACGGAGATGACCGAGGCCGACTGGTACGCGCCCGCCTCCGCCCTCGGCATGTACCTCTCCGGGCGGGACATCCCGCAGCGCGGCCGGCAGGGCGCACCGGTGACCGACGACAGCTTCCTCGCCGTCCTGCACGCCGGTCCGCGCGCCCTCCGCTTCACCTTGCCCGGCCCCCCGTGGGCCCAGGCGTACGAACTCCTCGTCAACACCGCCCTGGAGGACCAGCGAACCGCCCCCGGCCTGCGCCGGGACGCGGGCAGCCGGATCTCCGTACGGGCCCGTTCGGTGCTGCTGTGGCGAGTGGTACGGGAGCGGTCGGACCCGGCTCCCGGCCCCCCGGAACCGGGGCCGAAATCCGGGTGAACGCTGTCAGTGGCGGACCGTAGTCTCCCCCCGTGACGACCGCGACCCGTGAAGTGTCTCGTCGACCCGAGCGCCGCTCGGCGGTGCGTTCGCTGCTACGCCTGTGGCCGTACGTACGCCCGGTGCGTGGCCGGCTCGCGGTCGCCGCGCTCTCGGCGGTGCTGGCCTCGTGCCTGGGCCTGCTCGTCCCGCTGACCCTGAAGTGGATGGTGGACGGGCCGGTGGCCGACCGCGACCCGTCGGGGGTGTGGCTGGGCGGGCTGGCGGTGCTGCTGCTCGGCGCGGCGGAGGCCGGGCTGTTCGGGCTGCGGCGGCTGATCGTGGCACGGCCGCTGGCGCGGGTCGAGGCGGACATGCGGGCGGCGCTCTACCGCCATCTGCAGCGGCTGCCGGTCTCCTTCCACGACCGCTGGCCCTCGGGGCAGTTGCTCTCGCGCGCCACGACCGATCTGATGCTGCTGCGCATCTTCCTGGCGTTCCCGCTGACCTTCCTGCTGGTCAACGGCGTGACGATCGTGGTGGGCTTCGTCATCCTGCTGCAGCAGCGGTGGACGCTGGGCCTGGTGCTGCTGGCGCCGGTGGTGCCGCTGATCGTGCTGTGCTCCGTCTTCGAGGAGCGCTACTCCCGGGCGGCCCGCTCGGCCCAGGACCGCATCGGCGATCTGACGACGGTCGTCGAGGAGGGCGTCCTCGGCATCCGCGTCATCAAGGGCTTCGGCCGGCACCGCAGCCAGGAGCGGACCTTCGCCGCGCTCTCGGCCCGGGTGCGGGAGACGGAGCTGCGCAAGGCGCGCCTGCTGGGCACGCTCTGGGCGGTGGTGGTGATCCTGCCCGAGCTGGCGGTGGGGGCGGCGCTGGTGCTGGGCGTGGCCCAGGTGGCCGGCGGAGAGCTGTCGGCGGGCACGCTGGTGGCGTTCCTGTCGACGGCCCTGGCCCTGCGCTGGCCGGTCGAGTCGATCGGCTTCCTGCTGGCCATCACGAACGAGTCGGCGACGGCGACCGACCGCTTCTTCGAGGTCATGGACGCCGAGCCGGCCGAGGCCGCGTACACGGCGGGTACGGCGGCCACGGTCGTCCGGCAGGCGGGCCCCAACGGTGAGGGCGGGCTCCGGCTCGAAGGGGTCGGGTTCCGGTATCCCGACGCGCCCCCGGGCGAGCCGCCCGTGCTGCGCGGCGTCGATCTGCACATCCGGCCCGGCGAGACCATGGCCCTCGTCGGTGCCACGGGCAGCGGCAAGACCACCCTCACCGCCCTCGTCCCCCGCCTCCACGAGGTGAGCGCCGGCCGGATCACCCTCGACGGCCGGGACATCGCCTCGCTGCCCCGCCGGCGGTTACGGGAGCTGGTCTCCGTCGCCTTCGAGGAGCCCACCCTCTTCTCCGCCAGCGCCGGGGAGAACGTCCTGATGGGCGCCGCGGACGCCGGGGAGGAGGACCTGCTGCGCGCCCTGGCCGTCGCGCAGGCCGGCTTCGTGCACGACCTCCCCGACGGTCACCGCACCCAGGTCGGCGAGCAGGGCCTGAGCCTGTCCGGCGGCCAGCGCCAGCGGCTCGCCCTGGCCCGCGCGGTCGTGGGCAGGCCCCGCTTCCTCGTCCTCGACGACCCGCTCTCCGCCCTCGACGTGCACACCGAGGCCCTGGTCGAGGCGGCCCTGCGGGAGGTGCTGGCGACCACCACCGCCCTCGTCGTCGCGCACCGCCCCTCCACGGTCCTGCTCGCCGACCGGGTCGCACTCCTCTCGCGGGGCCGCATCGCCGCCGTCGGCACCCACCAGGAACTGCTGCACCGCAACCGCGAGTACGCCACCCTCATGTCCGGCCCGGAGCGTGCCTCGTGAGCGACCCCGACTCCTTCGACCGGGACGTGCTGCCCACCCCCAAGGGCGCCTCCCGCGCGCTGCTGCGCTCCCTGCTGGCCCCCGCGCGCGGGAAGGTGCGGCTGGCGGCCGTTCTGCTGCTGCTCCAGCAGGCCGCCGTGCAGGCGGGCCCGCTGCTCGTCGCGTACGCCATCGACCGCGGCGTGCCGGCCGTCCGCCGGGGCGATAACGGACCCCTGGTCGCCGTCGCCGTCGGCTATGCGCTGTGCGCGCTGGCCTCCGGGCTGCTGCAGCTGGCGTTCGTGCGGCTGTCGGCCCGCGTCGGCCAGGACGCCCTGCTGGACCTGCGCGCCCGGATCTTCCGCCACGGCCAGGCCCTCAGCGTGGACTTCCACGAGCGCTACACCTCCGGCCGGCTGATCTCCCGTACGACCACCGACGTCGAGTCGATCCGCGAGCTGCTGGGCGACGGCCTGCAGGAGCTCATCGCCGTCGCCCTGTCCGTGCTCTACGTCAGCGCGACGCTGCTGTACCTGGACTGGGGCATCGGGGCCGCGGCCCTGCTCTCCTTCGGCCCGCTGTCCCTGCTCGTGCGCTCCTACCGGCGCCGCTCCCTGATCGTCCACCGCAGGCGCTCCACGGCGATCGCGGCCGTCATCGTGAAGTTCACGGAGACGATGAACGGCATCCGGCCCGTCCAGGCGTTCCGCCGCGAGGCGGCCAACGAGGCCCACTTCGAGGAGCTCAACCGCACGCACCGGCGGGCCAACACCGCCACCACGCTGGCCATGGCCCACTACGTCCTCGCCTCCCGGCTCGTGGCCAACACCTCGGTCGCGGCGATCACGGTGTGGGGCGCCCACCGGGTGGCCTCCGGCGGCCTCGGCCTGGGCGTGCTCGCCGCCTCGGTGCTGTACCTGCGCCGGCTGTACGACCCGATCGACCGGCTCGGGATGTTCCTCAACTCCTACCAGTCGGCGGCCGCGTCGCTGGAGAAGATCGCGGGACTGCTCGCCATGGAGCCGTCCGTGCCCGAGCCCGCCGCGCCCCGCCGGCTGCCGGCGCGCCCGGCCGGCAGCCCCGGCCGCGAGGTGGCCTTCGAGGGGGTGCGGTTCGCCTACCGCACGGGCGGCGAGGTGCTGCCCCGCTTCGACCTGACCCTGCGGGCCGGGCGGACGGTGGCGGTCGTCGGCGCGACGGGCGCCGGGAAGTCCACGCTCGCCAAGCTCCTGGCGCGCTTCTACGACCCGACCGAGGGCCGTGTCCTGCTCGACGGCGTGTCGCTGCACGAGCTCGCCGGGCCCGAGCTGCGGCGGGGGGTGGTGATGGTGACGCAGGAGGCGTTCCTCTTCTCCGGCACCGTCGCCGACAACATAGCCGTCGGCCGCCCCGAGGCGACCCGCGCGGAGATCGAGCGGGCGGCCAAGGCCATCGGTGCGCACGACTTCATCTGCGCCCTGCCCGAGGGCTACGACACGGACGTCCGCAAGCGCGGCGGCCGCATCTCCGCGGGCCAGCGCCAGCTGGTCGGCTTCGCCCGGGCCCTGCTCGCCGACCCAGGCGTGCTGATCCTCGACGAGGCGACGTCCTCGCTCGACATCCCCGGCGAGCGGGCCGTGCAGCGCGCGATGCACACGGTGCTGCGGGGGCGGACGGCGATGGTCATCGCACACCGGCTGTCGACCGTGGAGATCGCCGACCGGGTGCTGGTGATGGCCGACGGCCGTGTGGTGGAGGACGGCACTCCGGCCGAACTCGTCGCGGCTGCCGGACGCTTCGCTGACCTGCACCGGGCCTGGCGGGACAGCCTGGTCTGAGCGCCCGTTATACGGACATCGATCTTTGGCCAACGGACATTTTCCGGCCAACTTGTTGACGCGCTCCTGACACCCACCTCGCGGCGGTGGGACTCTTCACCACGACCGGCACGGAAGGCCCCCCACTTTTCCCACCTCACCCGCGCCCGGATCGATAACACATTTCCCCCCTTTCTCCATTTGTTCTGCCGTGCTCTGCCCGGACGGCCATCTCGCCGCCCGGTAGCCCACCGGCCACACCCACCTCGAGGTGGCCACCGCAGAAGGAGTCAGTGTGAGACCCACCCCCCATCGCCGCGCCGTCGCCACCGGCGCGCTCGTCGCCGTCACGGCGATGCTCGCCGTAGGCGTACAGGCCGGCTCCGCCAGCGCGGGCCCGGACGAGACCCGGTCCGGCCAGGGCCGGCCGGTCCTGGCCAAGGCCGACCCCGGCGCCCTCCCCGCGAAGCTCTCCCCCTCCCAGCGCGCGGAGCTGATCCGCGAGGCCAACGCGACCAAGGCGGAGACCGCCAAGTCGCTCGGCCTGGGCGCCAAGGAGCAGCTGGTCGTCCGCGACGTCAGCAAGGACGTCAACGGCACGCTGCACACCCGCTACGAGCGCACCTACGAGGGCCTGCCCGTGCTCGGCGGCGACCTCGTGGTCGACGCGACCAAGGGCGGCCAGGTCAAGTCCGTGGCCAAGGCGACCAAGGCGCGCATGGCGGTGGCGAGCACGGCCCCGTCCTTCGCCGCCGCCACCGCCGAGAAGGACGCGGTCAAGGCCGCGCAGGCGCAGGGCTCGAAGGCCACCAAGGCCGAGAGCGCGCCGCGCAAGGTCGTCTGGGCCGCGAGCGGCACCCCCGTCCTCGCCTACGAGACCGTCGTCGGCGGCCTCCAGCACGACGGCACGCCGAACGAGCTGCACGTCATCACGGACGCGAAGACCGGCAAGAAGCTCTTCGAGTTCCAGGGCGTCAAGCAGGGCACCGGCAACAGCCAGTACAGCGGCCAGGTCACCATCGGTACGACCCCGTCGTACACGATGACCGACGGGACGCGCGGCGGCCACAAGACCTACAACCTCAACCGCGGCTCCTCCGGCACCGGCACCCTCTTCACCGACTCCGATGACATCTGGGGCGACGGCACCACCAAGGACCCGGCCACGGCCGGCGTGGACGCGCACTACGGCGCCCAGCTGACCTGGGACTACTACAAGAACGTGCACGGCCGCAGCGGTATCAAGGGCGACGGCAAGGGCGCGTACAGCCGGGTCCACTACGGCAACAACTACGTCAACGCCTTCTGGTCCGACCAGTGCTTCTGCATGACCTACGGCGACGGCTCCGGCAACGCCAAGCCGCTCACCTCGATCGACGTGGCCGCGCACGAGATGACGCACGGCGTCACCTCGGCCACCGCCAACCTGACCTACAGCGGCGAGTCCGGCGGCCTGAACGAGGCCACCTCCGACATCTTCGCCGCGGCCGTGGAGTTCTGGGCGAACAACCCCAACGACGTCGGCGACTACCTGGTCGGCGAGAAGATCGACATCAACGGCAACGGCAGCCCGCTGCGCTACATGGACAAGCCCAGCAAGGACAGCAGGTCGAAGGACGCCTGGTACTCCGGCCTCGGCTCCATCGACGTGCACTACTCCTCGGGCCCGGCCAACCACTGGTTCTACCTGGCCTCCGAGGGCAGCGGCCCCAAGGAGATCAACAAGGTCAAGTACGACTCCCCGACCTCCGACGGCCTGCCGGTGACGGGCATAGGCCGCGACAACGCCGCGAAGATCTGGTTCAAGGCGCTGTCCCAGCGCATGCAGTCCAACACCAACTACGCCGGTGCGCGCGACGCGACGCTGTGGGCCGCCGGTGAGCTCTTCGGCGTCGGCAGCGCGACGTACAACAACACGGCCAACGCCTGGGCGGCCATCAACGTCGGCAGCCGCGTCGCCAGCGGCGTCTCGGTCAGCAGCCCCGGTGACCAGACCTCCATCGTGAACACCGCCGTCTCCCTGCAGATCAAGGCGACCAGCACCACCACGGGCGCCCTGACCTACTCGGCCACCGGCCTGCCCGCCGGGCTGTCGATCAACTCCTCGACCGGCCTGATCACCGGCACCCCGACCACCACCGGCACCAGCAATGTGACGGTCACGGTCAAGGACGCCGCGGGCAAGACGGCCACCGCCTCCTTCAAGTGGACCGTGAACACCTCCGGCGGCGGCAGCGTCTTCGAGAACCGCACCCCGGTCGCGATCCCGGACGCCGGCTCCGCCGTCACCTCGCCGATCGTGGTCAGCCGCAGCGGAAACGGTTCCGCGGCGCTGAAGGTGGACGTGGACATCACGCACACCTACCGCGGTGACCTCAAGATCGACCTGGTCGCCCCGGACGGGAAGACCTGGAACCTGAAGGACTCCGACGCCTGGGACTCCGACGCGGACGTCAAGGAGACCTACACCGTGGACGCCTCCGGCGTCTCCGCGACCGGCACCTGGAAGCTCCAGGTCCAGGACGTCTACGCCAACGACGACGGCACCGTCAACGGCTGGAAGCTCAGCTTCTGACCGGGTGACGTCCCGCACCACCATCTGAACCGGGCGCCGTCCGGGGTGAGCTCCTCTCCCCCGGACGGCGTCTCATCGTGTCCGGCTCAGCGCATCAGCACCCCGGCCGCCTCTCCCGCGGCCTGCGGGGGCACCGCCACCAGCCCCAGCTCGGCCCCGTCGGCCAGCAGCCGGTGGGCGGGCAGGATGCGCACGGTGTAGCCGAAGGGGCCGGTGCGGTCCAGGGTGAGCGGGCCCTCGTAGAGCCGCCGGCCGTCCAGCCCCGGGGCGCCGGTCGCCTTGAGCGGGAAGGCGACCGTGCGGGTCAGCCGGTCGGCCTGGTCCACCCGCCCGGCGACGGCCTGCACCTCCACGTCCGAGGGGTCCAGCTCGCCCAGCGTCACGCTCACCCGCAGCGAGACCGTGGAGCCCAGCTCGGCCGTCCCGTTCAGGGGCGCGTCCGACACCGCCTCCACATGGTCGACGGCCACCGCCGGCCACGCCGAGCGCACCCGCGCCTTCCAGGCGGCCAGCTCCCGTGCCGCCGTGGGGTCCAGGGCCCGTTGCGCCTCGGCGGCCGGCCCGTACAGCCGTTCCACATACTCGCGGACCATGCGCCCGGCGAGCACCTTGGGCCCCAGCGTGGCCAGCGTCCGGCGGACCATCTCGATCCAGCGGCCCGGCAGTCCACCCGTGCCCCGGTCGTAGAAGCGCGGCGCCACCCGCTGTGCCAGCAGGTCGTACAGCGCCGTCGCCTCCAGGTCGTCGCGGCGGTCCTCGTCCATGCCCGTGCCGTCGGCGGTGGGAATGGCCCAGCCGAAGTCCGGCTCGTACCACTCGTCCCACCAGCCGTCCAGGACGGAGAGGTTCAGACAGCCGTTGAGCGCGGCCTTCATGCCCGAGGTGCCGCACGCCTCGAGTGGGCGCAGTGGATTGTTGAGCCAGACGTCGCAGCCGGGGTAGAGCTTCTGGGCCATCGCCATGCCGTAGTCCGGCAGAAAGACGATGCGGTGGCGTACGCGCGGGTCGTCGGCGAAGCGGACGAGCTCCTGGACGAGCCGCTTGCCGCTGTCGTCGGCCGGGTGGGCCTTGCCCGCGACGACGATCTGGATCGGCCGCTCGGGGTGGAGCAGCAGCTCCGTGAGCCGCTCGCGGTCGCGCAGCATCAGCGTCAGGCGCTTGTAGGAGGGCACGCGCCGGGCGAAGCCGATGGTGAGGACGTCCGGGTCGAGGACGCCGTCGATCCAGCCGAGCTCGGCGGTGCCGGCGCCGCGCGCCCGCCAGGAGGCGCGCAGCCGCTCCCGTACCTCCTCCACCAGCTGTTCGCGCAGGGTGCGGCGCAGTTCCCAGATGTCGGCGTCGGAGATGTCGGCGACGGAGTCCCAGCGCTCGGAGCCGCCGACGGACAGCGCGTCCTCGGCGCGGGCCATGCCGATCTGCCGGGCGCCGAGCCGGAAGACCTCGGGGGCCACCCAGGTGGGGGCGTGGACGCCGTTGGTGACGGAGGTGATCGGCACCTCCTCGGCGTCGAAGCCCGGCCACAGCCCGGCGAACATCTCCCGGCTGACCTGTCCGTGGAGGGTGGAGACGCCGTTGGCGCGCTGGGCCAGGCGCAGGCCCATGACGGCCATGTTGAAGAGGTTGGGCTCGCCGCCGGGGTAGTCCTCCCGGCCCAGCTCCAGCACGCGCCCGACGTCGATGCCGGGCAGCTCGCCGTCCTCGCCGAAGTGCCGGGCGACCAGGGAGCCCTCGAAGCGGTCGATGCCGGCGGGGACGGGGGTGTGGGTGGTGAAGACGGCGCCGGCGCGCACGCACTCCAGCGCGGCGTCGAAGTCGGCGCCCACCTCGACCAGTTCGCGGATGCGTTCGAGGCCGAGGAAGCCGGCGTGGCCCTCGTTGGTGTGGAAGACCTCCGGCTCGGGGTGCCCGGTCAGCCGGCAGTACGTCCGCACGGCCCGCACCCCGCCGATGCCCAGCAGCATCTCCTGCAGCAGCCGGTGCTCGCTGCCCCCGCCGTAGAGCCGGTCGGTGACGTCGCGCTCGCCGGGGCCGTTGTCCTCCACGTCGGAGTCGAGGAGCAGCAGCGGCACCCGGCCGACCTGGGCCTTCCAGATGGAGGCGCGCAGGCAGCGGCCGCCGGGGAGGGCGAGGGTGACCCGGCTGGGCGTGCCGTCGGGCTCGCGGAGCATGGACAGCGGGAGCTCGTTGGGGTCGAGCAGGGGGTAGTGCTCCTGCTGCCAGCCCTCGCGGGAGAGGGACTGCCGGAAATAGCCGTGGCGGTAGAGCAGTCCGACGCCGACGAGGGGGACGCCGAGGTCGCTGGCGGACTTCAGGTGGTCCCCGGCGAGGATGCCGAGGCCGCCGCTGTACTGCGGCAGGGCGGCGGTGATGCCGAACTCGGGGGAGAAGTAGGCGACGGCGGCGGGCAGCCCGGGGGGCTGGTCCTGATACCACCGGCGGCCGGTCACATAGTCGTGCAGATCGTCGGCGGCCGCCGCGAGCCGCCGGCGGAAGCGGCGGTCCTCGGCGAGGGCGGCCAGCCGGGTGGCGGACACGGAACCCAGCAGCCGCAGCGGGTCGCCTCCGGCGGCCTGCCACCCCTCGGGGTCGACGGACTGGAACAGTTCGCGGGTCTCGGGGTGCCAGGACCAGCGCAGATTGCGCGCCAGCTCTTGAAGCGGTCGTAGGGGCTCCGGAAGGACGGGACGCACGCTGAATCGACGAATGGCCTTCACTCCCCCGACGTTAGCGGCGCGGCGCCCGCCATTCGCCCCCAAGCGGACAAGTGCCCCCTTCTGCCTGACCCGTCACCACCGTTCCTGTCCCTGACAGGGTCAGGCAGAGGGTGATCGGCTGATGTTGACTGTGACGCATGGACACTCCTGCCGAGTTGGGCGACTTCCTGCGCACCCGCCGTGCCGCGCTGCGGCCCGAGGACGTCGGGCTGGTCCCGTACGGCCGTACGCGGCGCGTGCCGGGGCTGCGGCGGGAGGAGCTGGCGCAGCTGGCGGGTGTGAGCGTGGCCTACTACACGCGGCTGGAGCAGGGGCAGGCGGCGGGCGCCTCGGACGAGGTGCTGGACGCGATCGCCCGGGCGCTGCGGCTGAGCGCGGACGAGCACCGGCACCTGCGGAACCTGGCCCGTCCGGGGCGGGCGGCGCGCCGCCGCGCGCCCCGTCCGGCGACGGCCGGGGCGGGGGTGCGACAGCTGGTGGCGGCGATGTCCGCGGTGCCGGCGGTGATCGTCGACCACCGTTTCGACGTGCTGGGCTGGAACCCGCTGGGGCACGCGCTCCTCGCGGGCCACCTCGACGCGGACAGCCCCGACCGGCCGGCCGACCGTCCCAACACCCAGCGGCTGCTCTTCCTCGACGCGCACGCGCGGGAGCTGTATCCGCGGTGGGAGACGGAGGCGCGGCGCGCGGTGTCCGCGCTGCGGCTGGCGGCGGGCGAGCACCCGGAGGACCGGGGGCTGGCGGAGCTGATCGGCGAGCTGACCATGAAGAGCGAGGAGTTCGCGGCGCTGTGGTCGCGCCATCCGGTGCGCGACTGCACGTCGGGGACGAAGGCCTTCCATCACCCGGTGGTGGGGGCCCTCGAGCTGTCGTTCGAGATGATGCGGCTGCCGGACACCGGGGGCCAGGGCGTGATCGCCTTCAGTGCGGAGCCGGGTTCGGCGTCGGAGGCGGCGCTGCGACTGCTGGGCGCGGCGGGCGGGTTGGCCGGGCGAAGAGAGCGGCTGGTGTCATCGCCGGAAGAGACGCGCAGCAGAATGTACTAGGCAGAATTACGCCGCGCGTACAGCAGCACTGTCCAAGGCCAAATGCCGCTACGACCTTCGAAGGCGGTGCCGGGCGCCCCTTCCCCCGTCCGGCCGCCGATTACCCCCTTTCGTCACATTGCACGCGATCGGCCCGTCGAGCAGACTCCGTACGGGTGACGGAGGAACGGCCGGCCTCCGCACGCGGTGCCACGGGGGCTACGCACGAGTAGTTCATACGGTCCGGGCATGCCCGGGCGGGACCGGTGGGAAAGCTCACCCGGTATGCACAGCCGCCCATCCGCCGCGCTGCTCACGGTCCCCGTTCCCCCTGCCCGGTTTTCTCCCCTCCCGCGCGACCTTGAGTTTGGATTTCTCTCGTCAGCCCACCCGAGTGAATGCGGACAGGAGCAGTCATGCCCGCACCCCGCCGACTGCCGACGGAACAGATAGAAAGTACAGAACTCCCCAGACCTGCCCAGGGTCCCGTCGATTCTCCAGGTGATCCCATGATCGGTCGTATCCCCGTCCTGGACCTCGGACCGCTCGTCGACTGCGGCCGAAGGCCCGTCAAGGCGGTGGCGGGTGAGACCTTCGAGGTCACCGCCACGGTCTTCCGCGAGGGCCACGACGCGGTCGGCGCGAACGTCGTGCTGCGCGGCCCCGCCGGCCGGTGCGGGCCCTGGACGCCGATGCGCGAGCTGGCGCCGGGCACCGACCGCTGGGGCGCGGAGGTCACCTGCGACCGGGAGGGCCGCTGGACGTACGCGGTGGAGGCGTGGGGGGATCCGGTCACCACGTGGCGGGAGCACGCGCAGATCAAGATTCCGGCGGGGATCGACAGCGCCCTGGTGCTGGAGGAGGGCGCGCTGCTGTACGAACGCGCCGCGGCCGGAGTGCCGAAGAACGGGGGCCGGGAGGCGGTGCTGGCCGCCGTCGACGCGCTGCGCGACGGGACGCGGCCGGCCGCGGACCGGCTCGCCGCCGCCCTCGCCCCGGAGGTCACGGCGGCCCTGACCGGCCATCCCCTGCGCGAGCTGGTCACCGCCTCACGGCCGGTGCCGGTGCTCGTGGAGCGCGAACGGGCCCTGTTCGGCTCCTGGTACGAGCTGTTCCCGCGGTCGGAGGGCGCGCTGCTGCGCGAGGGCCGCCCGCCGCGCAGCGGTTCGTTCCGCACGGCCGCCCAGCGCCTGCCGGCGGTGGCGGCCATGGGCTTCGACGTCGTCTACCTCCCACCCGTCCACCCCATCGGGACCTCCTACCGCAAGGGCCCCAACAACGCGCTGAGCGCGGGGGTTTACGACGTGGGCAGCCCCTGGGCGATCGGCTCCGCCGACGGCGGGCACGACGCCGTCCACCCCGACCTGGGCACGTTCGAGGACTTCGACCGCTTCGTGGCGCGGGCCCGGGAGCTGCGCATGGAGGTGGCGCTCGACTTCGCGCTGCAGTGCTCCCCCGACCACCCGTGGGTCGGCAAGCACCCCGAGTGGTTCCACCACCGCGCCGACGGCTCGATCGCCTATGCCGAGAACCCGCCGAAGAAGTACCAGGACATCTATCCCCTCGCCTTCGACGAGGACTTCGACGGGCTGGTCGCGGAGACGCTGCGCGTGCTGCGGCTGTGGATGGCGCACGGGGTACGGATCTTCCGTGTCGACAATCCGCACACCAAGCCGGTGCTCTTCTGGGAGAAGGTCATCGCCGAGGTGGGCCGCACGGATCCGGACGTCGTCTTCCTCGCCGAGGCCTTCACCCGGCCCGCCATGATGCGCACCCTGGGCGCGATCGGGTTCCAGCAGTCGTACACCTACTTCACCTGGCGCAACACCAAGCACGAGATCACCGACTATCTGACGGAGCTGTCACGGGAGTCGGCGGCCTGCATGCGCCCGAACCTGTTCGTGAACACCCCCGACATCCTGCACGCGTATCTCCAGCAGGGCGGCCGGGCCGCCTTCGAGATCCGTGCCGTGCTCGCCGCGACGCTGTCGCCCACCTGGGGCGTCTACGCCGGCTACGAGCTGTGCGAGAGCACCCCGGTGCGCGAGGGCAGCGAGGAGTACCTGGACTCGGAGAAGTACGAACTGCGGCCGCGCGACTGGGAGTCGGCGGAGCGCGAGGGCCGCAGCATCGCCCCGTTGATCACGGCGCTCAACCGGCTGAGGCGCCGTCAGCCCGCCCTGCGCCGGTTGCGGAATTTGCGCTTTCATGACGCGGACAACGACGCCGTCATCGCCTATTCCAAGCGCTCCGGCTCCTCCTGCGTCCTGGTGGTCGTCAACCTCGACCCCCACCACACCCAGGAGGCGACGGTCTCGTTGGACATGCCGGAGCTCGGCCTCGACTGGCACGAGTCCGTCCCGGTGCGCGACGAGCTCACCGGAGAGACCTATCACTGGGGCAGGGACAACTATGTGCGCCTCGAGCCGGGCCGTTCCATGGCGCCCGCGCACGTGTTCTCGCTGCGACCGTCCTCACCGATCGGAGGGTCACCCACACCATGATCGTCAATGAGCCCGTCCAGGACACCTTCGAGGACACACCCGCGAAGGACCGGGATCCCGACTGGTTCAAGCGCGCCGTCTTCTACGAAGTCCTCGTACGGTCCTTCCAGGACAGCGACGGCGACGGCATCGGCGACCTCAAGGGACTGACGGCCAAGCTGGACTATCTGCAGTGGCTGGGCGTCGACTGCCTGTGGCTGCCGCCGTTCTTCCAGTCCCCCTTGCGGGACGGCGGCTACGACGTCTCCGACTACACCTCGGTGCTGCCGGAGTTCGGTGACCTCGCGGACTTCGTGGAGTTCGTGGACGCCGCGCACACGCGCGGCATGCGCGTCATCATCGACTTTGTCATGAACCATACGAGCGATCAGCACGACTGGTTCCAGCAGTCCCGCACCGACCCCGACGGCCCGTACGGCGACTACTACGTATGGGCCGACGACGACAAGCAGTACCAGGACGCGCGCATCATCTTCGTGGACACCGAGACCTCGAACTGGACGTTCGATCCGGTGCGCAAGCAGTACTACTGGCACCGCTTCTTCTCCCACCAGCCGGACCTCAACTACGAGAACCCGGCCGTGCAGGAGGAGATCCTGGCCGCCCTGCGGTTCTGGCTGGACCTGGGCATCGACGGCTTCCGGCTGGACGCGGTGCCGTACCTCTTCGCCGAGGAGGGCACCAACTGCGAGAACCTCCCCCGCAGCCACGAGTTCCTCAAGCGCGTGCGCGCCGAGATCGACGCCCACTACCCGGACACCGTGCTGCTGGCCGAGGCCAACCAGTGGCCCGAGGACGTCGTCGACTACTTCGGCGACTTCGAGGGCGGCGGCGACGAATGCCATATGGCGTTCCACTTCCCCGTCATGCCGCGCATCTTCATGGCGGTGCGGCGGGAGTCGCGCTATCCGGTCTCCGAGATCCTGGCCAAGACCCCGGCCATCCCCTCGCGCTGCCAGTGGGGCATCTTCCTGCGCAACCACGACGAGCTCACGCTCGAGATGGTCACCGACGAAGAGCGCGACTACATGTGGGCGGAGTACGCCAAGGATCCCCGGATGCGCGCCAACATCGGCATCCGGCGGCGACTCGCGCCCCTGCTGGACAACGACCGCAATCAGATCGAGCTCTTCACGGCCCTGCTGCTGTCGCTGCCCGGCTCGCCGATCCTGTACTACGGCGACGAGATCGGCATGGGCGACAACATCTGGCTCGGCGACCGCGACGCGGTGCGCACCCCCATGCAGTGGACGCCCGACCGCAACGCCGGTTTCTCCTCCTGCGACCCGGGCCGGCTGTACCTGCCGACCATCATGGACCCGGTCTACGGCTACCAGGTCACCAATGTCGAGGCGGCCATGAGCAGCCCCTCCTCACTGCTGCACTGGACCCGCCGGATGATCGAGATCCGCAAGCAGAACCACGCGTTCGGGCTCGGCTCGTACACCGAACTGCAGTCGAGCAACCCGGCCGTGCTCGCCTTCCTCCGGGAAGCCCCCACAGGGGAAGGTGATGACGACCTCGTCCTGTGCGTGAACAACTTCTCGCGCTTCGCACAGCCGACCGAGCTGGACCTGAGGTCGTTCAACGGCCGCCACCCGGTCGAGCTGATCGGCGGGGTCCGCTTCCCGGCCATCGGCGAGCTGCCCTACCTGCTGACCCTGGCCGGCCACGGCTTCTACTGGTTCCGGCTGCGCCGCAACGCCCCGTCCTCGACCCCCTGATCGCGCTCCGCGCGCGGACGGCCGTTCAGGCCGGCCGCGCCCGGGCGGTTTCCTCCGCCGGACCCTGGGCACCGGTACTACTGCGCACGGTCGGCCCGCAGCGGCCGCCCGCGCGGTACGGATCCGCTCGGGTCCGCCGGGACCCGCACGGACCCCGCATGACAGCACGGATTGCACGGTTGCACGTACGCACGGGCCGCGGTGAGCGACCGCGGCAGCCGCACGAGACCGCACACAGGGGCCGCAGGCGCTGACCGTACGGACGATCCTCGCCCGACACGTCCCGCACCGCGCACTGGCCATAGCCGCAATCCGGGACACTTTGCCCAATCTGTCGTGTGCCCCGGGGAAAGGACGCGACGCATGTCGGACGCTGCACCGCCCCGCCGGGAGACCACCGCGCACCGGGAGCCGGCCCCGGGCCCCTCGACGCCCTCGACCGCCCCCGCGGGCCCCGGGGCCGCGGAGAGCTCCGGCGCGCACCTGCTCGACTCGCTCGCACCCCTCCTCGTCGAGTGGCTGCCCCGGCAGCGCTGGTTCGCCGGCAAGGGCCGCCCCATCACCGGCTTCACGCTCGTCGCGGCCACCGAACTGCTGCCCCGCCCCTACGGCGGCACGACCCCCGGCCTGCTCCATCTGCTCCTGCGCGCCCAGCAGCCGGCCGCCGCCGGACACCCGGCCCCGGCCGAGGACTGCTACCAGCTGCTGCTCGGCGTGCAGGACGTCCTGCCCCCGCACCTGGCGCCCGCGCTCATCGGCCGGCCCGCCGGCGGCCCGCTGCGCGGCCGCACCGTCTACGAAGGGCTCGCCGACCCCCGCCTGGCCGCCCTGCTCCTGGAGCGGCTGCGGGTACCGGGGCGGCTCGGCCCGCTGCGTTTCACCCGTGAACCGGACGCGGCCATTTCGCCGGGTCTCACGCCCCGGCTGCTGGGCGCCGAGCAGTCCAACTCCTCGGCCGTGTACGGCGAAACGTATATCCTCAAGCTCTTCCGCCGGGTCGGCCCCGGCACCAACCCCGACCTGGAATTGCCGCGCGCACTCGCGAACACCGACTGCTCGCGCGTGCCGGCGCCGGCCGCCTGGTTCGAGGCCGACCTGTCCGGCCTGTCGGGGGCCACCGGCAACGGCGGCCCCGGCGACCCCATGACGCTGGGCGTGCTCCAGCCCTTCCTGCCCGGCTCCGCCGACGGCTGGCAGCTGGCGCTGGGCGCCCTCGCCGTGCAGGCCGACTTCACCTCCTCCGCGCGCGCCCTCGGCCACGCCACCGCCGAGGTCCATCTGGCGCTGGCCGAGGCACTGCCCACCGTCGTCCTGCGCCGCCCCCAGCTCGAACACCTCGCCGCCGGCATGACCCGCCGCCTCGACGCCGCGGTCGCCGCGGTGCCCGCCCTGCTCCCGTACCGGGACGCGCTGTGCGCCGCCTACGAGGAGCTCGCCGCGCTCGGCCGGGGCGGCCGCACCTGGCGGGCCCAGCGCATCCACGGCGACCTGCACCTGGGCCAGGCCCTGCGCACGGCCGCCGACGGGCGCTGGTCCCTCATCGACTTCGAGGGCGAGCCGGCGCGCCCGCTGGCCGAGCGGCGCCGCCCGCAGCCCGTCGCCCGGGACATCGCCGGCATGCTGCGCTCCTTCGACTACGCGGCGGCGGTGGGCCGGGCGGCCGGCACCGACTGGGCGCAGCGGACCCGCGACGCCTTCTGCGAGGGCTACGCCGCCGTCCACCACGACCCGCGCGAGGACCCCCGGCTGCTGCGGGCGCACGAGACGGACAAGGCCGTCTACGAAGTGCTCTACGAGGCCCGCCACCGGCCGGACTGGCTCTCCGTCCCGATGTCCGCGATCCGCCGGCTCGCGGAGGGCCACCGGGCCACGGGCGGGGCGGCCGTATGACGTCGACGCCGACCGGATCCCGAACCCGGAGGACCACCCAGTGACAGCACGACCGCCGACCAGTCCACCGCCGGCGCCCCGCGGAGGCGGAGGCGTTCCCGCGACGTTCCTACCCGGCCGGCCCGCACAGTCGCCGCCCGCCGACCCGCCCGCGAGCGCGCCCGCCGACCCGGCCACCGACCCCTCCGCGAGCGCGTCCGCGAGCCCGCCAACCGGCCCGTCCGCTGACCCACCCACCGGCCCGACCACGAACCCGGCCACCGGCCCATCCGCCGACCCGACCACGAGCCCGGCCGCTGACCCGCCCGCCGGCCCGTCTGTGAACCCGTCCGCCGGCCCAACCGCCGGCCCGACCGCGAGCCCGACCGTCGGCCCACTCGCTGACCCACCCACTGACCCACCCACCGGCCCGTCTGTCAGCCCGACCGCGAGCCCGGCCACCGGCCCTCCGCCGCGCGGCGCGGCGGAGGCCCTCCCCCGGCCCTCGCGGGCACCCGAGCCGGCACCGACACCGGCTTCCGCTTCCGCACCCACGCCGGCTCCCGCACCGGCTCCCGCTTCCGCCCCCCCGGTGCCCGCGTCCCGTGCGGTGCCCGCCGCAACCGCCGCATCCGGCGCATCCGGCGCATCCGGCGCATCCGGCGCATCCGGCGCCGGGACCGTACGCCCCGCCGACCCGCTGGACGACGCCACGCGCGGCCGTCTTCTGCGCGGCGCGCACCACGACCCGCACGGCGTGCTGGGGGCGCATCCCGTACCGGGCGGGATCGCCTTCCGCGCCCTGCGCCCGTACGCGCGCTCGGTGGCGGTCACCGCCCGGGGGCTGCGCGCGGAGCTGTACGACGAGGGCGACGGGCTGTTCGGCGCCGTGCTGCCGCTGAGCGAGGTCCCGGCCGGCTACCGGCTGGCCGTCGCCTACGAGGACGCCGAGCTGGAGGCCGACGACCCGTACCGCTTCCTGCCCGCCCTCGGCGAGCTGGACCTGCACCTCATCGGCGAGGGCCGGCACGAGGAGCTGTGGCGGGCGCTGGGCGCCCGGCCGATGACCCACGAGGGCGTCGCCGGCACCCGGTTCACCCTCTGGGCGCCCAACGCCCAGGGCGTGCGGGTGGTCGGTGACTTCAACTACTGGGACGGCACCGGGTACCCGATGCGCTCGCTGGGCGGCACGGGCGTGTGGGAGCTGTTCGTGCCGGGCGTCGGCGAGGGGGCGCTGTACAAGTTCCAGCTCACCCGCCCGGACGGCTCGCACACGATGCGGGCCGACCCGATGGCCCGGCGCACCGAGGTGCCGCCGGCCAACGCCTCGATCGTGCACGCCTCGCACCACCTGTGGCGGGACTCGGCATGGATGGAGGGCCGCGGCGCGCGCCCGGTACACCAGGCGCCCTTCTCCGTCTACGAGCTGCACCTGGCCTCCTGGCGCCCCGGGCTGACCTACCGGCAGCTCGCCGAGCAGCTCCCCGCGTACGTCAAGGACCTCGGCTTCACGCACGTGGAGCTGATGCCGGTCGCCGAGCACCCCTTCGGCGGCTCGTGGGGTTACCAGGTCACCGGCTTCTACGCGCCGACCGCCCGCCTGGGCACGCCCGACGACTTCAAGTACCTGGTCGACGCCCTGCACCGGGCGGGCATCGGGGTCCTCATGGACTGGGTGCCGGCGCACTTCCCGCGCGACGACTGGGCGCTGGCCGAGTTCGACGGCCGCCCGCTGTACGAGCACCAGGACCCGCTGCGGGCCGCGCACCCGGACTGGGGCACGCTGGAGTTCGACTACGGGCGCAAGGAGGTCCGTAACTTCCTGGTGGCGAACGCCGTCTACTGGTGCCAGGAGTTCCACATCGACGGCCTGCGGGTGGACGCCGTGGCCTCGATGCTCTACCTGGACTACTCCCGCGAGCCGGGCCAGTGGACGCCCAACGAGCACGGGGGCCGGGAGAACCTCGACGCGGTCGCCTTCCTGCAGGAGATGAACGCCACCGTCTACCGCCGCTGCCCCGGCATCGTGACGATCGCCGAGGAGTCCACCGCCTGGGACGGCGTCACCCGCGCCACCCACCACGTGGGCCCGGGCGGCTTCGGGGGCCTCGGCTTCGGGCTGAAGTGGAACATGGGGTGGATGCACGACTCGCTGGAGTACGTCTCCAAGGAGCCGGTCCACCGCAAGTACCACCACGGCGAGATGACCTTCGCGATGGTCTACGCCTACAGCGAGAACTACGTACTGCCGATCTCGCACGACGAGGTCGTGCACGGCAAGCGGTCCCTGGTCTCCAAGATGCCGGGCGACTGGTGGCAGCAGCGCGCCAATCACCGCGCGTTTCTGGGCTTCATGTGGGCCCATCCCGGCAAGCAGCTGCTGTTCATGGGCCAGGAGTTCGCCCAGGGCGCCGAATGGGCCGAGGGCCACGGCCCCGACTGGTGGCTGCTGGACCCCTCGTACTCCGCGGAGGCCGACCACCGGGGCGTACGGGACCTGGTGCGCGACCTCAACGCGCGCTACCGCGCCGCCCCGGCGCTGTGGGAGTGCGACACGGTGCCGGAGGGCTTCCGGTGGGTGGAGGGCCATGCGCACGAGGACAACGTCTTCGCCTTCCTGCGCTTCGCGGCCGACGGCTCACCCCTGCTGTCCGTCAGCAACTTCTCGCCGGTGGTGCGCCACGGCTACCGGCTGGGGGTGCCGGCGGCGGACACGGTGTGGGAGGAGTGCCTCAACACGGACGCCCTGCGGTACGGCGGCAGCGGCGTCACGAACGAGGACCCGGTGAAGTCCTCCCCGGTCCGCCACCAGGGCCACCCGGCCAGCGTGACCCTGACGCTGCCGCCCCTGGCGACGGTGTGGCTGCGGCCGGTGTGACCGGGGCTCCGCCCCGGACCCCGGTCCTCAATCGCCGGACGGGCTCAATTTGAGCCCGTCCGGCGATTGAGGACAAGAATCGC
>NZ_JBFADG010000029.1:0-70121 GCF_040641275.1 Streptomyces sp. NPDC021096
GGGGGGGGGGGGGGGGGGGGGTCCGGTGACGACGACGTCACCGGACCCCGCCCCGGGCGGTTACCGGACCGGCCGGATCAGAAGGGCTTGGTCGGCAGGTACTTGCCGTCCAGGGTGATGACCGCGCGCTCGCCGCCCTCGGGGTCGGCGACCTTCTTCACGTCCAGCTTGAAGTTGATCGCGCTGATGATGCCGTCGCCGAACTGCTCGTGGACCAGGGCCTTGAGGGTCGTGCCGTAGACCTGGAGCATCTCGTAGAAGCGGTAGATGGTCGGGTCGGTCGGGATGCCGCCGGGAATCGAACCGCGCGTCGGGATGGTCTGCAGCAGCATCACGGCGTCGTCGTCCAGGCCCAGGAGCTCGGCGACGGCCTTGGCCGAGGCCTCGGGCAGCGGGTGCTGGCCGAGGACGGCGGCGGTGACGAAGGCGACCGACAGGCCCGCGGCGTCGGCGATCTGCTGCCAGGACAGGTCCTTGCGCACCTTGGCCTCGACGGCGGTGGCGGCCAGGGCCTCACGGGCGGTGGGGTCGAACTGCGCGTGCACCATGAGAAGGATTCCTTTCGGATGCGCCGTTCCTCCATGACGGAGGGGCGGCGGGGTGGGGTTTGGGGTGGTGATCCCGGGCGCCGGGCGGCGGCAGGGGATCAGGTAGTGCCGGTGGGTGGCCGGTCGTCAGGCGTTCACCGGCGGATGGGCCGGTCCTCAGGCCGCGAGGGCGGCCGGTCGGCCGGGTGCGCCGAGCTCCTCGACGGTGCCGGCGGGGATGTCGTAGACCCAGCCGCGCAGGGTGACCGTGCCCGCGGCCAGGGCACTGGCCACCGAGGGATGGGTGGCCAGGTTCGCCAGCTGGGCGGCCACGTTCTCGCGCACCAGGGCGTCGACCGTCCGCGTCCCGGCCCCGGCGGCCACGGCGCGGGCCCGGGAGGCGTCCGCGTGGCGCAGCCAGTCGGCGATCGCGGGCGCGCCGCTCAGGTCGTGGTCCTCGGCGAGGGCGGTCATCGCGCCGCAGGCGGAGTGCCCGCACACCACGATCTCGCGCACGCCCAGGACGGCGACGGCGTACTCGATGCTGGCCGCCACCCCGTCCGGCCCGGGGGTGTAGGCGGGGACGAGGTTGCCGGCGGTGCGGATGACGAAGAGCTCACCCGGCTCGCTCTGGGTGATCAGCTCCGGCACCACACGGGCGTCCGAGCAGCTGATGAACAGCGTCGTCGGCCGGTGGGTCGCGGCCAGGTGGGCGAAGAGCTCCGCCTTGGCCGGGTAGACGTCCCGCCGGAAACGCGCGACGCCCTCGGTGAGGTCTTGCATGGTCACTCCCTTCAGTGGCTGCCGGCCCCGAGGGGCTGACGAGATCCACCATGCATGACCTGCACCTATAGCGTCCAAGACGTAATAGCCATGACAGTCATCGATGACATCTATAGTCGTGGCTATGGCCCTGGAACTCCGTCATCTGCGCTATCTGCTCGCCGTCGCCGAGCACGCCAACTTCACCCGCGCCGCCGAGGACCTGCGGATCTCCCAGCCCACCCTCTCCCAGCAGATCAAACAGCTCGAGCGCACCGTCGGCGCCCAGCTCCTCGACCGCACCGGCCGCACCGTACGGCTCACCGACGCCGGTGAGACGTTCGTGCACTACGCGCGCCGCGCGCTGCGCGACCTGGCGGCGGCCGAGCGCGCCGTGCTGGACGTGGCCGACCTCTCCCGCGGCCACCTGCGGCTGGCCCTCACCCCCACCTTCACCGCCTACCTCGTCGGCCCGCTCACGGCCGAACTCCACGCCCACCACCCGGGCATCACCCTGGAGATCAGGGAGATGACCCAGGACCGCATCGAATCCGGCCTGCTGGCCGACGAAATCGACCTCGGCATCGCCTTCCACGGCCCCCACCTGCCCGGCATCGCCGCGACCGCCCTCTTCACCGAGACCCTCAGCCTCGTCACCGGCGCCCACGGGGACGGCGCCGGCCGCGACCGCGCGGAGCCGCTGCCCGTCGCCGACCTCGCCGACCGGCATCTCGCACTGCTCAGCGGCGACTTCGCCACCCGCGGCCACATCGACGCCTACTTCGCCGCCCACCAGGTGCGCCCGCGCATCGCGGTGGAGGCCAACTCGATCCAGGCCCTGACCGAAATCGTCCGGCGCACCCCGCTGGCCACCGTCCTGCCCGACGCCATCACCCACGACCACCCCCACCTGACCCCGGTGCCCCTCGAGCCGGCCCTGCCCGCCCGCGCCGTCACCCTCCTGCGCCGCGAGAGCGCCTACCTCAGCGCCGCCGCCCGGGCCTTCACCCGCCTGACCAGGGAATTCGTCCGCGCCCGCGGCTTCGCCCCCGCCTGAGCGGCGAGGGCGAAGGTCCGCGGTGGGTGGACTCCCGGTCAGCGGTGGGTGAACTCCGGCGGGCGCTTCTCCACGAAGGCCGTCATGCCCTCCTTCTGGTCGGCGGTGGCGAACACGGCGTGGAACAGCCGGCGCTCGAAGCGGACGCCCTCGGCGAGGGTGGTCTCGAAGGCCCGGTTCACCGCCTCCTTCGCCATCATGGCGACCGGCGCGGACATGCCCGCCACCGTCCCGGCGACCGCGAGCGCCTCGCCGAGCAGATCGGCGGCCGGCACGATCCGGGACACCAGGCCGGCCCGCTCGGCCTCGGCGGCGTCCATGGTGCGGCCCGTCAGGCACAGCTCCATCGCCTTGGCCTTGCCGACGGCGCGGGTCAGGCGCTGGGAGCCGCCGATGCCCGGGATGACACCGAGCTTGATCTCCGGCTGGCCGAAGACCGCGGTGTCGGCGGCCAGCAGGATGTCGCACAGCATGGCCAGCTCGCAGCCACCGCCGAGCGCATAGCCCGCCACGGCCGCGACCGTGGGCGTGCGCAGGGCGCCGAGGCGGTCCCAGGCGGTGAACCAGTCGCTGAGGTACATGTCCATGGAGCTCTGCGGGCGCATCTCCTTGATGTCCGCGCCGGCCGCGAAGGCCTTCGGCGAACCGGTCAGGACGATGCAGCCGACGTCCGGGTCGCGGTCGAGGGCCTCCGTGGCCGCCACGACCTCGGTCATGACCCGCAGGTTGAGGGCGTTGAGCGCCTTCGGACGGTTGAGGGTGAGGAGCGCGGTGCGGCCCGTGCGTTCGACGAGGATCGTCTCGTACGGGCGGTCCGGGGCGGTGTCGGTCATGTGGTGCTTCCCGTCCGGTCGGTGGGCCGGCCCGAGCGCGCCCTGACGGCCCGGACGATCGCGGAGAAGTCCTCGTCGGACCCGGGGCCCTGCGCGAACTCGGTGAACATCGCCGCGGCCCGCTGTCCGAGGGCCGTGTCCACCTCGCCCGCACGGGCCGCGTTCGCCGCGAGAGCGAGGTCCTTCGCCATCAGCGACGCGGCGAAGCCGGGGCGGTAGTCGCGGTTGGCCGGGCTGCCCGGGACCGGGCCCGGCACGGGGCAGTTGACGCTCAGCGCCCAGCACTGGCCCGACGCCGTGGACGCCACGTCGAAGAGCGCCTGGTGGGACAGGCCCAGGCTCTCCCCGAGCACGAACGCCTCACTCACCGCGATCATCGAGATGCCGAGGATCATGTTGTTGCAGATCTTGGCGGCCTGGCCGGCGCCGGCGGCCCCGCAGTGCACGGCCTTGCGGCCCATGGCGCCCAGCAGCGGCTCCGCCCGGGCGAACGCCTCCTCGTCACCGCCGGCCATGAACGTCAGCGTCCCGGCCTCGGCGCCCACCACCCCGCCCGACACCGGCGCGTCCAGGGCGCGGTGACCGGCGGCGACCGCCGCCTCGTGGGCGGCCCGTGCGTCGGTGACGTCGATGGTGGAGCAGTCGACGAAGAGCGTGCCGGGCCGGGCGGCGGCGAGCAGCCCCTGGTCCCGGTACAGGGCGAGGACATGGCGTCCGGCGGGCAGCATGGTGATCACCACGTCCGCACCCGACGCCGCCTCTTCCGCCGACGCGGCCGCCTCGACCCCGGTCTCCACGGCCGCGGCCAGCAGTGAGGGCACCAGGTCGTAGCCGAGGACACGGTGTCCGGCCCGCACCAGGCGCGCGGCCATGGGGCCGCCCATGTGGCCCAGTCCGACGAAGGCGATGACGCTGCTCACCAGGGCACCTCCTGAGGGAAACCGGTCGTCGCGAGGCCGAGCCCGCGCCCGCCGGGCGGTGCGAAGAAGCGGTCGACGTCCTCGTCGCCGACCTCGGCGAGCGTGGCGGGCGACCAGCGCGGAGTCCGGTCCTTGTCGATCACCTGCGCGCGGATGCCCTCGACGAAGTCCGGGTGGGACAGGGCCGCGCAGGAGACGCGGTACTCCTGCTCCAGAACGTGCTCCAAGGGACCGAGCGCACGCGCCCGGCGCAGGGCGGCGAGGGTCACCTTCAGCGCGGTGGGGGACTTGGCGAGGAGCGTCACGGCCGCGTCCTTCGCCGCCGGGACGCCGCTGTCGAGCAGCCGGTCGACGATCTCCTCCACCGTGTCCGCCGCGTAGCAGTGGTCGATCCAGCCGCGCCACGCCGCGAGTTCGCCGCCCGGCGCCGGCCGGACGTGCCGGGCCAGGACGTCGTGGACGGGTGCCCGGGCGAGGTCCGCGACCAGCCGAGGCAGCAGAGCGGAGGGGACGTGGTGGTCCGCGAGCCCGCACAGCAGCGCGTCCGCAGCGCCCACCGCCGCGCCCGTGAGCGCCAGATGGGTGCCCAGCTCCCCGGGCGCGAGCCCCAGCAGATACGTTCCGCCGACGTCCGGGACGAAGCCGATGCCGGTCTCGGGCATGGCGACGCGGGACCGCTCGGTGACGATCCGGACCGTGCCGTGGGCCGAGACCCCGACGCCGCCGCCCATCACGATGCCGTCCATGACGGCGACGTACGGCTTGGGGTAGCGGGCGATACGGGCGTTGAGCCGGTACTCGTCGCGGAAGAAGTCCGCGGAGGCCGCCCCCGCGGACGAGCGTGCGTCCTCGTGGAGGGAGCGGATGTCGCCGCCCGCGCACAGCCCGCGCTCGCCGGCTCCGGTGATGACGACGTGCTCCACCGCCGGGTCGTGCTCCCACGCGGTCAGCGCCGCGTCGATGCGGTGCACCATCGTGTGGGTGAGGGCGTTGAGGGCACCGGGACGGTTGAGGGTCATGTGGGCCGCGCGGCCTTCGGTGCGCAGCAGTACGTGCTCGCCGGTGGTGGTCATCGCAGGGCGCCCGTCAGTCCGCGGGCCACGATGAGGCGCATGATCTCGTTGGTTCCTTCCAGGATCTGGTGGACGCGCAGATCGCGGACGATCTTCTCGATGCCGTAGTCGCTGAGGTAGCCGTAGCCGCCGTGCAGCTGCAGGGCGCGGTCGGCGACGGAGTAGCCGGTGTCGGTGGCGAACCGCTTGGCCATCGCGCACAGCTGCGGGGCCTGCGGGGTGCCGCGGTCCAGGGCGTCAGCCGCCTGCCGGACGAGCGCCCTGGCCGCGGCCAGTTCCGTGGCCATGTCGGCGAGGCGGAACTGCAGGGCCTGTGCGTCGAGCAGCCGCATGCCGAACGCCTCGCGGTCGGCGAGATGGGCCAGGCTGCGGTCCAGGGCGCTCTGGGCGCCGCCCAGGGAACAGGCGGCGATGCCGAGGCGGCCTCCGTTCAGGCCGTTCATCGCGATGCGGAAGCCGTCGCCCTCGGCGCCGAGCCGGCGGCCGGCCGGGACGCGGACCCCGTCGAGGATCACCTGGCGGGTGGGCTGGGCGTTCCAGCCCATCTTCCGTTCGTTCGGGCCGAACGAGAGCCCGGGGTCGTCGCGTTCGACGACGAAGGCGGAGATGCCGTCCGCGCCGCCCTCGCCCGTGCGGGCCATGACGACGTAGACGTCGGCCGCGCCCGCCCCGGAGATGAACTGCTTGACGCCGGTGAGGACGTAGCCGTCGCCGTCCCGTCGCGCGCGGGTGCGCAGGGCGGCGGCGTCCGAGCCGGTGCCCGGCTCCGTCAGGCAGTAGCTGCCCAGCGCCTGCATGCCGCACAGCCCGGGCAGCCAGCGGCCGCGCTGGGCCGTGTCGCCGTACCGGTCGATCATCCAGGCGACCATGTTGTGGATGGAGAGGTAGCCCGCGATGGAGGGGCAGCCGGTGGCCAGTGCCTCGAAGACCAGGACGCCGTCGCCGCGGGTGAGGCCGGAGCCGGCGTGCTCCTCGCGGACGTAGACGCCGCCGAGGCCGAGCTCCGCGGCCTTGCGCAGGACGTCGAGCGGGAAGTGCTTGTCGCGGTCCCAGTCGACGGCGTGCGGGGCCAGGTGCTCCTGGGCGAAGTCCAGGGTGACCTCGGCCAGGGCGAGCTGGTCCGTGGTGAGAGTGGTCGTCACCGCGATCACCCCATTGTCGGGATGGTGAAGCTCGCGCCCTCCTTGACCCCGGAGGGCCAGCGCGAGGTGACGGTCTTGGTGCGGGTGTAGAAGCGGACGGCGTCCGGGCCGTGCTGGTTGAGGTCGCCGAATCCGGACCGCTTCCAGCCGCCGAAGGTGTGGTAGGCGACGGGCACCGGAATGGGCACGTTGACGCCGACCATTCCCGTGGTCACCCGTCGGGTGAAGTCCCGGGCGGTGTCCCCGTCCCGGGTGAAGATCGCCACCCCGTTCCCGTACGGGTGCTCGCTCGGCAGCCGCAGGGCCGCCTCGTAGTCGGCGGCGCGGGCCACGCAGAGCACCGGGCCGAAGATCTCCTCGCGGTAGATCCGCATGGCGGGGGTGACACGGTCGAAGAGGGTGGCGCCGGCGAAGAAGCCGCCCTCGTGGCCGGGCAGGACGAAGCCCCGGCCGTCGACGACGAGTTCGGCGCCCTCGGTGGCGCCGATGTCGACGTAGCGGCGTACGCGGTCCAGGGCGTCACGGCTCACCAGCGGGCCGAAGTCGGCCTCCGGGTCGTCCGAACGTCCGATCCGCAGGTCCCCGATGCGCTCCTTGAGGCGTGCGACCAGCGCGTCGGCCGTCTCCTCCCCGACGGGCACGGCCACCGAGATGGCCATGCAGCGCTCGCCCGCCGAGCCGTACCCGGCGCCGACCAGCGCGTCGACGGCCTGGTCGAGGTCGGCGTCCGGCATCACGATCATGTGGTTCTTGGCGCCGCCGAAGCACTGGGCGCGCTTGCCGTGCGCGGCGGCCGTGGCGTAGACGTGCGCGGCGACGGAGGTGGAGCCGACGAAGCCGACGGCCTGCACCCGGGGGTCCGTCAGCAGGGTCTCGGCGGACTCCTTGCCACCGTTGACCACGTTCAGGATCCCCGGCGGAAGGCCGGCCTCGAGGAAGAGCTCCGCGAGGCGCAGCGGTACGGACGGGGCCCGCTCGGACGGCTTGAGGACGAAGGCGTTCCCGCAGGCGATGGCCGGTGCGGCCTTCCACAGGGGGATCATCGCGGGGAAGTTGAAGGGGGTGATGCCGGCCGTGACGCCCAGTGGGGAGCGCAGCGAGTGGACGTCGATGCCGGTGCCGGCGTTGTCGGTGAACTCGCCCTTGAGCAGGTGCGGGATGCCGGCGGCGAACTCGACCACCTCCAGGCCGCGCTGGAGGTCGCCGTGGGCGTCGGCGACGGTCTTGCCGTGCTCGCGGGACAGCAGGCGGGCCAGCGAGTCCCGTTCGCCCTCGACGAGTTGGAGGAACCGCAGCAGGACGCGGGCGCGGCGCTGCGGATTCCACTCGCCCCACTCCGGTTGCGCGGCGGCGGCGTCCGCGATCGCGGCCGCGGTGTCCTCGCGCCCGGCCAGGGGCACCCGGGCCTGTACGGCGCCGGTGTTGGGGTCGTACACGTCGGTGAAGAGCCCCGACGTTCCGGGGGTGTGCTTGCCGCCGATGAAATGTGTCAGTTCACGGACCATGGAAGCCTGCTCTCGTCAGGTCAGGTGAGATCCGGGGATGGGCATGGGGCTTCGTGGCTCTGCGAAGAGCTACGCGTGCGCGGACATCAGTGCGCGCTCCGCCGGATCACCAGGGTCGTGAGTACGGACCGGTGCCATGCGTGTCTGCTCCATCCTCGTGGACAACACGGAACACCCCGCGGCCGGTATCCTGACTCCCGGATCACCGCGCGCCGCCAGCCTTCCCGACGAATGGCACATCTCGTCAGTGGCGTGCTGTCGACGGCACACTCCCCGGTCACAGTGGCGGGACCGTGCCGGAATCACACCGGCTTCCCTGACACCGCGGGCCTTGGTCACGAACATATAGTTGGACGTCCTAGTAAGTCCACCCCCGGCGTGATCACTTGTCCGCCACCGGGTACGGCACGAACGTGCTGCTGTTCTCGTCGATCGCCAGCGGCCGGCCCAGCGGCGGCACCGCGCGCTGCGGGCAGTCCAGGCGTTCGCAGATCCGGCAGCCCATGCCGATGGGGGTGGCCGCGGAGGTGTTGCCGAGGTCGAGCCCGTCGGAGTAGACGAGCCGGGAGGCGTGGCGCACTTCGCAGCCGAGGCCGATGGCGAACGTCTTGCCCGGCTCGCCCCAGCCCCCGCGGTGCCGGGTGACGGCGCGGGCGGTCCACAGGTAGCGCTGTCCGTCCGGCATGGCGGCGATCTGGACGTGGATCCGGCCCGGGGCGGCGAACGCCTCGTACACGTTCCACAAGGGGCAGGTGCCGCCCGCGCGGGAGAAGTGGAAGCCGGTGGCGGACTGGCGCTTGGACATGTTGCCGGCGCGGTCCACGCGGACGAAGGAGAACGGCACACCGCGCAGCCGCGGCCGCTGGAGGGTGCTGAGGCGGTGGCAGACGGTCTCGTAGCCGAGGCCGAAGCGGTCGGTGAGCCGTTCGATGTCGTAGCGGACCTCCTCCGCGGCGGCGTGGAAGGCGCGGTACGGCAGGATCAGCGCGGCGGCGAAGTAGTTGGCGATGCCGATCCTGGCGAGCGACCAACTGGCGGAGCCCTCCGCGTAGTCCTCCGACGCCAGCGCGGACAGCCGGTCGCCGAACTCCAGCAGCGCGAGCTGGGTGGCCATGCGGAAGGCCTGCTGTCCGGGGCGCAGCCGGTTGGACAGGTGCAGGACGCGGGTGGCCGGGTCGTAGTGGTGCAGCCGGTCGCAGTCCGCCGCCAGCCGCACTCCATGCCGTTCGGTCAGGCGCGCGGAGAGCGTTCGCACCACCTCGCCGGGCCGCACGCCCAGGGCGTGGGCCAGGTCCTCGGCCGCGAGGTCGGCCTCGTGGAGGTAGTTCTGCCGCCGGTAGAAGAACTCCCGTATCTCCTCGTGCGGGGAGCGCGGCAGGGCCACGTCCTCGTGGCCGCGGGCCTCCGCGGCTTCGGCCAGCCGCTCGGCCAGGGCGTGGCCGCGGCGGCCGAGGTCGAGCAGGACCGAGGCCACGGCCGGCATGCGCGAGGCCAGTTCCGCGAGGTCGGAGGGGGAGACCCGGGCGGCGTCGACCTCGGTGGCGAGCACCTCGCGCAGGTCGGCCACGAGTCTGCTGGTGTCGCGCTCCGAGAAGAACCCCGGGTCGACGCCGAAGGCCTCGGTCAGCCGCAGCAGCACCGGCACGGTCAGCGGCCGGGAATCGTGCTCCATCTGATTGAGGTAGCTGGGGGAGATCGCCAGGACGCGCGCCAGCTCCGCCTGACTGAGCCGCCGCTCCTCGCGCAACCGCCGCAGCCGCGCCCCCGCGTATGTCTTGCCCACCGCTCTCCCCCTGCTCCGTGCCCGACGTCCGTGATCGGACGGGTGTGTTGGCAAGATTCGCAGAACCGGGCCGGAAGATGCGCAGAACTTGGCAATCTTCCACGGTTGATGGCACTGAGTGCCACTGTCAGAGTCGTAGCGCGGCCCACCGCCCCTCCGGGCGCACTGTTCACCGCTTCACACGCCCGGAAGGGCGGCGGCGCCGCATCGGTGGCACGTCACTCAGTGACAACCCCACGCACCCTTCACAAGAACCGTGTGATCTCAGCGAACCCGGGAGACGGTCATGGCGCAGGCACAGACGGCGGCGGAAGCACTGAAGCAGCGGTGGGCGACGGACCCCCGCTGGAAGGGCGTCGAGCGCACCTACAGTGCACAGGACGTGATCCGGCTGTCCGGCAGCGTCCGCGAGGAGCACACCCTGGCCCGGCGCGGCGCCGAGCGGCTCTGGCGCCAACTGCACGAACGCGACTACATCCACGCCCTCGGCGCGCTCACCGGCGGCCAGGCCGTCCAGCAGGTCCGGGCCGGCCTCCAGGCCATCTACCTCTCCGGGTGGCAGGTGGCGGCCGACGCCAACCAGGCCGGCCACACCTACCCCGACCAGAGCCTCTACCCGGTCAACTCCGTGCCGCAGGTGGTCCGCAGGATCAACAACGCGCTGCTGCGCGCCGACCAGATCGCCACCGTCGAGGGCGCCCGGGACGGCATCGACTGGCTCGCGCCGATCGTCGCCGACGCCGAGGCCGGCTTCGGCGGGCCGCTCAACGCCTTCGAACTGACCAAGGCGATGATCGCCGCCGGTGCGGCCGGCATCCACTACGAGGACCAGCTCGCCTCCGAGAAGAAGTGCGGCCACCTCGGCGGCAAGGTCCTCGTCCCCACCGCCCAGCACATCCGCACCCTCAACGCCGCCCGCCTCGCCGCCGACATCGCGGACGTCCCCACCGTCATCGTGGCCCGCACCGACGCGCTCGCCGCGAACCTGCTGACCAGCGACGTCGACGAGCGGGATGCCCGCTTCGTCACCGGTGAGCGCACCGCCGAGGGCTTCTACCGGGTCGAGAACGGCATGGCCCCCGTCATCGCCCGCGGCCTGGCCTACGCCCCCTACGCCGACCTCATCTGGGTGGAGACCGGAACCCCGGACCTGGCCCAGGCACGGGAGTTCGCCGAGGCGATCCACGCCGAGTACCCGGACCAGATGCTGGCCTACAACTGCTCGCCCTCCTTCAACTGGAAGGCGGCCCTCGACGACGACCAGATCGCCAAGTTCCAGCGGGAGCTGGGGGCGATGGGCTACCGCTTCCAGTTCATCACCCTGGCCGGCTTCCACTCCCTCAACCACGGCATGTTCGACCTGGCCCGCGGCTACGCCGAGCACGGCATGACCGCCTACGTCGACCTGCAGGAGCGCGAGTTCGCCGCGCAGGAGCACGGCTTCACCGCGGTCAGGCACCAGCGCGAGGTCGGCACCGGCTACTTCGACCTGGTCTCGACCGCCGTCAACCCCGCCTCCTCGACCACCGCGCTGACCGGCTCCACGGAGGAGGAGCAGTTCCACTAGGCAGCCCCGGGGCGGGCCGACAACCACGCACCCGGCCCGCCCCGCCTCCGCCCGGTCCCTACCGCTCCGCTTGAGGAGACCCGCATGTCAACCACCGCTCTGACCAGCACGGTCCAGGTCCTCGGGGCACCGGGCGACCGCCACGACGAGATCCTCACCCCCGAGGCGCTGGACTTCCTCGGCCGCCTCGACGCGGCCTTCGCGAACCGGCGCTTCGAACTGCTCGCCGAGCGCCGCCGGCGCACCGAGCGGCTCGCCTCCGGCACCCCGCTCGACTTCTCGCCCGCCACCTCGGCCGTCCGCGCCGACCCCACCTGGCGGGTCGCCCCGCCCGCACCGGACCTCACCGACCGCCGGGTGGAGATCACCGGTCCGCCCGAGCGGCGCATGACCGTCAACGCCCTGAACTCCGGGGCCCGGGTATGGATGGCCGACTTCGAGGACGCCACCGCGCCGACCTGGGACAACGTCATCGCGGGCCAGCTGAACCTGCGGGACGCCACCGAGCGCCGCATCGACTTCACCACCCCGGACGGCAGGGAGTACCGGCTCGGCGACACCCCGGCGACCATCATGGTCCGCCCCCGGGGCTGGCACCTCACCGAAGCGCACCTCGTCGTCGACAGCCGCCCCCTGTCCGCCTCGCTCGTCGACTTCGGCCTCTACTTCTTCCACTGCGCACAGCGCCGGATCGACGCCGGCAGCGGCCCGTACTTCTACCTGCCCAAGCTCGAGAACCGCTCCGAGGCCCGGCTGTGGAACGACGTCTTCGTCCTCGCCCAGGACCTGCTCGGCATCCCCCGCGGCACCATCCGCGCCACCGTCCTCATCGAGACGGTCACCGCCGCCTTCGAGATGGAGGAGATCCTCTACGAGCTCCGCGAGCACAGTGCCGGACTCAACGCGGGACGCTGGGACTACCTCTTCAGCCTCATCAAGAACTTCGGCCACCGCCCCGACTTCGTCCTCCCGGACCGGGCGAAGGTCACCATGACCTCCCCCTTCCTGCGCGCCTACACCGAACTCCTCGTGCGCACCTGCCACAAGCGCGGCGCCCACGCCATCGGCGGCATGGCCGCCCACGTCCCCAGCCGCGACGCCCAGGCCAACGAGGCGGCCCTGGCCACCGTGCGGCTCGACAAGGAACGCGAGGCCGAGGACGGCTTCGACGGCTCCTGGGTCGCCCACCCCGGCCTCGTCCCCGTCTGCCGCGACGTCTTCGACGGCGTCCTCGGCGAGCGACCGCACCAGATCGACCGCACCCGCGACGACGTCCACGTCACCGCCGCCGACCTCCTCGCCGTCCGCCGTACCGCCGGACCGCCCACCCCCGAGGGCGTCCGCTCCAACATCGCCGTCGCGCTGCGCTACTTCGACGCCTGGCTGCGCGGCAGCGGGGCCGTCGCCCTGTACGGGCTGATGGAGGACGCCGCGACCGCCGAGATCGCCCGGTGCCAGATCTGGCAGTGGATACGCCACGGCGCCGTCGACCGCGACACCGTGCTCGCCCTGCTGGACGACGAGGTGGCCGCCCTCGGCGGGGAGTGCCCCTGGGCCCGCCCGGACGAGGTCCGCGCCCTCTTCACCCGCACCGCCCTGGGCCGGGACCTGCCCGCGTTCTTCACCCCCGACGCCTACGCCCGCCATCTCGTCGTCCGGCCGGAGGCACGCTCATGAGCGGCGCCATCACCCGCGTCGGGGTCGTCGGCGGCGGACAGATGGGCACCGGGATCGCCGAGGTCTGCGCCCGGGCCGGGCTCGACACCGTGGTCTGCGAGGCGGACGCCACGGCCGCCCGACGGGCCCGCGACCAGGTGACCGCCTCCCTCGAACGAGCCGTTCAGCGGGGCAAACTGGACCGGCCCTCCGCCGAGGACGCCCTCACCCGCCTCGCCTTCACCGCGGGCCTCGACGACCTCGCCGACCGCCAGCTCGTCATCGAGGCCGTCATCGAGAACACCGACGCCAAGACCGAGGTCTTCGCCGCCCTCGACAAGATCGTCCAGGACCCCGGCGCGATCCTGGCCACCAACACCTCCGCCATCCCGGTCATGCGCCTCGGCATGGCCACCCAGCGCGCCGACCGCGTCCTCGGACTGCACTTCTTCAACCCCGTGCCCGTCCTGCCGCTGGTGGAAGTCGTCGCCTCCCTCCACACGGCCGCGGAGACCGTCACAGCCGTCGAGGCCTTCGCCCGCGACACCCTGGGCAAGGCCACGATCCGCTCCCAGGACCGCACGGGATTCGTCGTCAACGCCCTCCTGATCCCCTACCTCCTCTCGGCCGTCCGCATGGCCGAGTCCGGCTTCGCCACCGCCGCCGACGTCGACGCGGGCATGGAACTCGGCTGCGCCCACCCCATGGGCCCGCTCAAGCTCGCCGACCTGATCGGCCTGGACACCGTCGTGGCCATCGCCGAGTCGCTGTACGACGAGTTCAAGGAACCCCTGTACGCCCCGCCCCCACTGCTCCAGCGGATGGTGGAGGCGGGCCTGCTCGGACGCAAGACGGGCCGCGGGTTCCACACCTACGACCAGGGCTGAGGGATCCGGTACGCCGCACCGCCGCGGGCTGAGGGGCCCGCGGCGGCGCGCCGGTTCACACGACCCAGCGACCGTCGCGCATCAGATGCCGGCCCGTGAGCTCGCGCTCCTCGTGCCACGCCTGCACCGCCAGCGGCACCACCTTGAAGAACGCGTACGACGCACCGCTCCTCCGGGGATCCCAGCCCGTCTTCACCACGAACGCCTCCACCGCCGCGGCCGGCACCTCCGAGGAACCGAACGTCTCCACCGTGCCGTCCACGAGCACGACATCACGCGTGTGCCCCAGCGCCAGCCGGGTCCGACCGCCGTGCCGCAGGTTGCGACCGGTCGGATTGCCGGCCCGCGTGGACAGCCAGATCGCCTCGCCGTCCCACACGAACCACAGAGGCACCAGACACGGCACCCCCTCGGCATCGGCCGAGGCCACCCAGATGTCCAGCTCGCGGCCCAGCCGCTCCAACACGTCGCGCTTGCGCTGCTCCGGGGCACGGACCGGCTCGTTGATCTCCATACGGCCCGACGCTACCGGCGCGGACGCGCGCGGCGCGTCGGGCCGTGGGCGTAGGGCCAGGGGCGGATGCGGGGCTCCGTCCCTGGCCCGGCCGCCCCGCGTCCGGCCCAGGAAGACGACCGCACCCCGGACGGGTGATTGGCACATGCACGTAAGCTGGCCGCGCAGGCTGCACGTGACCACTTCGGAGGCTGAACCACCATGGCGGACCAGCGAGTTTTCATCGTCACCGGCGGGGGAACGGGCATCGGCGCCGCAACCGCCCGGCTGCTGCGCGAGGCCGGGCACGAGGTGGTGATCTCCGGGCGGCGGGCCGAGGTGCTGCAGCGCGTCGCCGAGGAGACCGGGGCCCTGGCCCACCCCTCCGACATGGGCGACCCCGAGGCCGTCGAAGGGCTCGTGCAGAGGACCGTGGACACCTACGGCCGGCTGGACGGCGTGGTGCTCAACGCCGGTGTGGCCCGCGGGGGCGGCGTCGGCGAGCTGTCCGTCGAGGACTTCGAGACCGTGATGCGGATCAACGTCACCGGCCCCTTCCTGCTCCAGCGCGCCGCGCTGCCGCACCTGTTGGAGGCGCGCGGCTCGGTCGTCGCCGTCGCCTCGGTCTCCGCGCTGCGCAACGGCAGGGGCAACGCCGCGTACGCGACGTCCAAGGCGGCGCTGCTCCAGCTCTGCCGCTCCCTCGCCGTCGACTACGGGCGGCAGGGGCTGCGGGCCAACACGGTGTGCCCCAGCTGGGTGCGCACCGAGATGGCCGACCGGCGGATGACGCGCTTCGCCGAGGAGGTGGGGCCGGGCGACGGCGGCATCGACGCGGCGTACGAGGCGGCGACCTCCCTCGTGCCCGCCGGCCGCCCCGGCGACCCGAGGGAGGTCGCCGAGGCGATCGCCTGGCTGCTCTCGCCCGCCGCCTCCTTCGTCAACGGCGCGGTGCTCACCGTCGACGGCGGGGTGACGGCCGTGGACCCCGGCACCGTCGCGTTCGACTTCCATATCGAACCGCGGGCGCGCGAGGGGCGCTGACCCCTCGCGCGCGCCCGGCCCCGGGCCCGCGCCGATGGGCAGGCCCGGGACGCCGGTGCGTCAGCCCCGCAGCGGGCCCTCGCAGCTGAAGTCGGCCGATCCCGCGGCCCGGCCGGACCAGATGTCGACCTTGCCGAACGAGCAGTTCATGTCGGCGAAGTTGTTGGTGCCCTTCTTCGTACGGTCGAGGATGAAGTAGTCGACCGTCTCGGACATGTCCTTGAAGACCAGGTCGGCGTTGCCCGGGTCGCTCAGATTGGCGGTGATGCGGCCGGTGCAGGTGAAGCGGGGACGCCCGGGGGCCTCGTCGGTGCGGCATTCGGGCGACATGCCGGTCGTGGCCTTGAAGGACGCGCGGACCGTGGCGGGGTGGCCGGCGTCCAGCTGACCCACGGGCGTGAACGTGGTGTTCGGCACGTACAGGTCCTTGACCTTGGCGATCTGCTGGTCCAGGAAGGCGTCGTAGGCGCGCTGAACGCCGGTGTCCCTGCCGAGCCGGTCGCGCCAGGCGTCGAAGCCCGCGACGTCGTTGGCGCGGATACGGTCGTACATCTCCCTGAGCAGCGACGGCCGCTCCGACCACAGGAACTCGAAGAACGTGCCGGCGTAGGAGTAGAAGCGGAAGCCGTCCCGGTCGTACTCCGCGTGCAGCAGCTGGTACACGCTCATGCGCGGCTTGGTGCCGCCCGCCGTGTCGTTGATGATGCTCTGGACCAGGGACTTGCGGACCTTGATGCCGTCGTCGCGAGTGGCGCCGTCGAAGAACTCCGCCGTGCCCTCGTCCATCGCGGTGGTGCGGTCGCCCTGGTACCAGGGGCCCTCGCCGAAGCTGCCGGGCACCGCCCAGCGGCCGTTGAGGTAGTGGGTGTACTCGTGGCGGAACAGCTCCTCCAGCGTGAGCGTGGAGTCCTGCGGCACGCGGCGCTCGTACGTGTAGAAGGTGGCGCCCTTCTCGATGTAGATGCCGCCGTTGTTGGTGGCCATGCCCGTCAGCAACGGCTGGTAGATCTCGTAGTCGGCGCGCGAGGCGTACAGCACGATGTTCAGCGTGGTGTTGGTGTCGCCGGCCAGCGGCTGATCGGTGCCCAGGACGCGGTGGAACTGCGCCTTGACCTGCTTGCTCGCGTAGTAGAGGCGGTCCACGGTGGTGCGCGGCAGGGCGGTGCGGACCTTGATGCCGCCGTTGTCGTACGTGTAGGTGTTCGGGAAGATGCGGCGCTCGATGTCCGCCTTGCACACCCCGTACTGCTTGCACATCTCCAGCTCGTTCAGCCAGGTGACGATCTTGCCCCAGGGGGCGCTGCCCTGGCCGAAGTTGCGGGCGACGGTGTCCAGCACTCCGCCCAGCGAGGAGCTGATCTCACTCTTGACCGCGGCGACCTGGCTGAGCCGGCCGTACTCGTTGAGCGCGTCGCGCACCACCCACTCGTTCTCGGCGCCCTTGAGGTGGGTGTGGCCGGCGAAAGCCTTGAGGGCGGCGCGGTAGGCGGGGTCGGCGGCCACGGCCGCGTCGAAGGCGGGGTCGTCGTTGTAGACGCCCAGGTAGCCCACGGACAGCGCGCCCAGCGCGGCGCCGCCCCAGGACCGGTCCTTCGCGGTGTCGGGGTGGGAGGCGTCCATCGTGCCCAGGACCCGCTTGATCAGCGGCAGCTGGTGGTGGCGCAGCCCGGGGGCGCTGGCGGCGTAGAGGGCCTCGCGCAGGGTCTCGGCGTTGGTGCGGGTGGCATCGAAAGTGCGCGCCGCGACGCCGAAGTAGTGGACCGCGCGACGGATGGCCTCGACGGTCTGCGGGTCGGTGTGGTCGATCTCGTCGTGCGAGAAGTCGTGGTAGGCGGCGGCGTGGAGGTAGGTGAACATCTCCAGCACGTGGGTGCTGTTCTTCCCGTCGTGGGAGGAGCCGTAGCGCTCGGCGCGCTGCGCGACGGCCCGCACGTGCTCCTTCGTCATGACGCGGGCCAGTCGCTGGTCCCAGGTCCACAGGATGTCGCGCAGACAGCCGTCCGCGGTGACGGCCGGGTCGGCGAGGAAGTCGGCGAACTGCTCGGGGCCGAGCCCGCTGACGCCGTCGAGCGTGCAGGGAACGCCGGCGCCGCCCACCGTGGCGCGCGGGGCGAGGGACTTGGCCTTGCCCTTGCCGTCCTTGCTCTGCGGGGTGGCCGGGCCCGGGACGCGGGCCCGCGTCTGCTCGCCCGGCCCCGTCGCGGTCAGGTCCGCCGGCTTGGGGGCCTTCGCCAGGCGGGTGACCTCGTCGAAGGGGTTCGGCTCGGCCGCGGCCTGGCGCGGCGCGGCCGTGGTCGGCGCGACGGGGGAGGGGGCGGCGGGGGAAGCCGCGGAACCGGTCTGGACGGCCGTGGCGCAGAGCGTCACGGATATCGCCGCGGTGAGCAGGGATCTGCGCAGGGTTCTCGACTGGAACACCGATGACTCCTGTGTGGGAGGTGATGGGGGGTTACGCATGGGGCGTCATATGCCCTGCGACGGAAGGCGCCTGAGGGGCCGATGAGCCGCCATGTGATGCGTAACGTAGTAATGTGAAATGTTACTGACAACCCCTCAGGCGCAATCGGTTGTTCACATCGCGGTGCGGAAGACCTCGCTCCGGAGCGCGCCCGGGCTGCGGAAACCCTCCCGATCAGAGCGTCAACCGGGCCCAACCGGGGTTGCGCGCACGCCACTTGGCGTAGGCCGGGGCGTCGGCGCACGTGCTCAGATATCCCGCACCGACCCTGCGGAGGATTTCCTCGCCGTGCGCGGCGAGCGGCCCCTCGCGATGCCAGGCCAGTACGTGGCGGTACCACAGAGGGTTGCCGGACAGTGGACGGACGGTGACGCCCGGCACCTCGATGAAGGTCGCCTGGCACAGGCTCACGGCCAGCCCGGCCCGCACCAGCTCCACCAGCTGACGGCCCTCGGCCTCGTACGGGCTGCGGGGCTGACTCCCCGTCAAGGCACACACCGACGACCAGTACTCCCCGGTGCGGTCACCGTCGGGGCGCGGCACCGCCCAGTCCTCCTCCACGAGCCGGCCCAGGCTCACCTCCTCCCGCTCGGCCAGCGGATGGGAGGACGGCAGCAGGGCGAAGACGGGTTCGGTGACCAGCGGCCGCAGCTCCACGTCGCCGCCGGCGGCCAGCTCCTGGCCGGGGTGGTCACCGAGCGCCGCGGCCTCCAGGCGCCGCGCGGCGAGGTCGTCGAGGAGCGCCACGGGGGAGTACCGGCACCGCGCGGTCACCTCGGCCCCGGGCAGCACCGCGCGGATCGCCAGGAGCAGATGGCCGAGCAGCGGAGCCCCCACCGACCCGACCCGCACCCGCTGCGGCGCGTCCCGGCAGCGCGTCGCGCGGGCGGTGTCGGCCAACAGGCCGTCGACACCCGGCAGGATGGCACGGGCGCGCCCGAGCACCAGCTCCCCGAACGCCGTGGCCACCACGCCGGCGTGCCGGCGCTCGAACAGCGCCCCGCCGAGCATCGTCTCGATCCGCCTGAGCTGGGCGCTCAGCGCCGGCTGCGACATGCGCAGCGCCGCGGCCGCCCGGGTCAGGCTGCCGGCGTCCTCGATCGCGCACACCACCCGCAGATGACGCAGCTCGAGATCCATAGCGCGGATGTTATGAACCGGCGTGAGCTTCCCGACAGGTCCGGGTCCGCCCCACGCTTATGCCAAACATCACACCTGCACACGACGGGGGTTGAGCCCGAACCATGAGGAGAATCCATTCGCCCCGGCCGGTGATACCGGCCCTGCTGGCGGCGCTGCTGGCCGCCGCGCTGCTCCTGTGCGCGCCGCCCGCCCGCGCGGCCGCCCGCGCCGACCTCGCCACCGGGACGGCGGACAGCGCGTCCCGGTGCGCCCTGCCCGGCAGCAGCACCGGCTGGACCGACGAAGGAAACGAAGGACACGACACCGACTACTCCGTCTTCCGACGCCCCACCGGTGCCATCAGCGTCGGCATGATCTTCGTGGACTTCCCCGACGCGCCCGCCACCGAATCCCCGGCCTCCGACGCCGCCCGGATCACGCCCGGCGCGGACTGGCTGTGGTACGCCTCCTACGGCAACGCATGGCTGTCCATCAGCCAGAACCAGCGCTGGGCGCGCATGCCGCACCGCTCCACGGACTACGGCTTCGCCCGCGGCCTCACCCACGAGACGCACGAGGCGTACATCAAGGACGCCGTGGCCGCCGCGGACCCGTACGTCGACTTCTCGCGCTACGACATGCTCTACGTCGTCCCCACCCGCAACGCCTCCGCCATCTCCTTCAGCCCCACCTACATCTACGAGCCGGGAACCCGGGGCGTGGTCGCCGACGGCAACCGCCTGAAGTGGACGGTGACCTTCGGCCAGGACATGTGGCGCTGGGACCGCCGGCTCGTGGCGCACGAGAGCGCGCACACCTTCGGCCTGCCCGACCTCTACGCCTTCGACGCGGCGGACGACGCCCACCGCTTCACCGGCGGCTGGGACGTCATGGGCCTGATCGACGGCGCCGGATCGCAGTACTTCGCCTGGCACTCGTGGAAGCTCGGCTGGACCGCGGACAGCCAGGTCGTCTGCCGGGCGTCGCCGGGCAGCGACACCGTCCGGCTGACGGCCGTCGAGTACGGCAGCGGCACCAAGATGGCCGTCGTCCGCACCGGCCCGACGACCGCCTACGTCGTCGAATCCCGGCGGGAGCGCTCGGGCGCCTGCGCGACCGGGGCGCTGGTCTACAAGGTCGACTCGTCCGTGCCGACCGGCAAGGGCCCGGTGCGCGTCATGGACGCCAACCCCTCGGCCACCCCCGCGAGCGGCTGCCGCCCCCTGGACGACGCCCCTTACCGGGCGGGCCGGTCCTTCACCGACCCCGCGGCCGGCGTCCGCATCGACGTCCTGGGCGCCGACGCCTCCGGCGACACCGTTCGCGTCACCAAACGGTGAACCTCCCCGAAGGGCTGTGCCCTGGATCCCCCCATGGAACCAGGGCACAGGCTCATCGGCACGGGCGCGCGGCCCGTGGCGCTCAGGCCGCGTCGGGGAAGTGGCAGGCCACCTGCCGTGCCTCGCCCGGTGCCGCGACCCGCAGCAGCGGCGCCTCGGTCCGGCAGACCTCCTGCGCCTTCGGGCAGCGCGGATGGAAGGTGCAGCCGGGCGGGGGAGACGCCGGACTCGGTGGGTCGCCGAGCAGCGTGATCCGCTCGCGGGTGCGTTCGGCTGCCGGATCCGGCAGCGGCACGGCCGAGAGCAGGGCCTGGGTGTAGGGGTGCGCGGGGGCCGCGTACACCCGTTCCTTGTCGCCGACTTCGACGATCCGCCCCAGGTACATCACGGCGACCCGGTCGCACACCCGCTTGACCACCGACAGGTCGTGGGCGATGAAGAGGCAGGCGAGCCCCAGCTCCCGCCGCAGCCGCTCCATCAGATTGACGATCTGGGCCTGCACGGAGACGTCGAGGGCCGAGACGGGCTCGTCGGCGACGATCAGCCGTGGGCCGGTGGCGAGTGAGCGGGCGATGCCGATGCGCTGCGCCTGACCGCCGGAGAACTCGTGCGGGTAGCGGTCGAGGTGCTCGGGGATGAGCCCGACCAGCTCCATCAGCTCCGCCGCCCGCCGACGGGCGGCGGCAGCGGAGGTGCCCTGCACCAGCAGCGGGTCGGCGATGATCCGGGCCACGGTCTGGCGCGGGTTGAGGGAGGAGTGCGGGTCCTGGAAGACCATCTGGAGTTCCCGGCGCAGCGGTTTGAGCTCGCGCCGGCCCAGGTGGCTGATGTCGCGGCCGGCGTAGCTGATCGAGCCGCCGGTGGGCTCCAGGAGCCGTACGATCATGCGGCCCGTGGTGGACTTGCCGCAGCCGGACTCCCCGACCAGGCCCAGGGTCTCGCCCGCCGCCACGTCGAAGCTGACGCCGTCGACGGCCCGTATGGTCGCCGCGCGGCCGCGCCGGCCGGGGAAGGTCATCGTCACGTCGCGCACGCGGAGCAGGGGCGCGGCGGCTGTCGCGGTCATCGGGTGCCCTCCCGGGCGTGTGCGGTGGTGTGCAGGGGGAGGTGGCAGGCGACCAGGTGCCCCCGGGACGGGGTGAAGGCGGGCCGGTACTCCTCGCAGCGGGCGCGGTCGTGCGCGGACGCGGCCGCCGCGCGCGGGCAGCGCGGTGCGAAGGCGCACCCCGCGGCCGGGGTCAGCAGAGAGGGCGGGCTGCCGGGGATCGCCCGCAGCGGGGCGTCGTCGCTGTCGTCGAGGCGGGGGAGGGAGTCGAGCAGGCCCCGGGTGTAGGGGTGGGCCGGGTCGGCGAACAGGTCGTCCACCGGGGCCTGTTCGGCCGCCCGGCCGCCGTACATGACCAGCACCTCCTGGGCGACCCGGGCGACGACGCCGAGATCGTGCGTGATCATGACGACGGCGAGCCCGCGGTCCTGCTGGAGGCGGGCGATCAGCTCCAGGATCTGCGCCTGGACGGTGACGTCGAGGGCAGTGGTCGGCTCGTCGGCGATGAGCAGTTCGGGTTCGCAGGCGAGTGCCATGGCGATCATCACGCGCTGGCGCATGCCGCCGGAGAAGTGGTGGGGGTACTCGCCCGCCCGGCGTGCGGGGTCCGGGATGCCGACCTCGCCCAGCATGTCGACGGCCCGTTTGCGGGCCGCCCGGCGGCCGGAGCCGAAGTGGACGCGGTGGTGTTCGGCTATCTGCTCGCCGACAGTGTAGTAGGGGTGGAGGCTGGAGAGCGGATCCTGGAAGATCATCGCCATGCGGCGGCCCCGCAGCCGGTTCAGCTCGCGCTCGGGCAGTCCGGTCAGCTCCTGCCCGTCGAGGACGACGGAGCCGGTGACCTCGGCGCCGGTGTGCAGGCCCATCACGGCCAGGGAGGTGACGGACTTGCCCGAGCCGGACTCCCCGACGATGCCCAGGGTGCGGCCGCGGTGAACGGAGAAGCCGAGGCCCTCCACGGCCCGGACCGGGCCGCGCCCGGTGGGGAAGGTGACGGTCAGGTCCCGTACGCGGAGCAGGGGTTCGTCGGCCATCAGTACCTCACTCGCGGGTCGACGACGGCGTAGAGCAGGTCGACGGCCAGGTTGGCGACGACGATGAAGGCGGCGGCCAGGAGCGTGACGCCGAGGATGACGGGCTGGTCGCCGGTGGACAGCGCGCCGTAGAAGAGCCGGCCGATGCCCGGCAGGCCGAAGAGGGACTCGGTGATGACCGCGCCGGCCAGCAGCCCGCCCAGGTCCATGCCGAAGAGGGTCAGGACCGGTGTCATGCCCGCCCGCAGCCCGTGCTTGACGACCACGGTGCGGCGCGGCAGGCCCTTGGCGCGGGCGGTGCGGATGTAGGGCTCCGCCATGGTCTCGATCATCGAAGTGCGGCTCTGGCGCGCGTACATGGCGGCGTACAGCACGGCGAGCGCCAGCCACGGCAGGAGCAGGTTGGACGCCCATTGAAGGGGGTTGTCGGCCAGCGGTACGTACTGCGGGTACGGCAGCAGCCCGGTGGCCCGGATCAGGCCGTAGATCAGCATCATCGAGGTGAAGTAGACCGGCAGGGAGGCGGCGGCGACGGCGCCGACCATCAGGGCGCGGTCGGTGAGGGTGTCCTTGCGCAGGGCCGCGGTGACGCCGGCCGTCAGCCCCAGGAGCAGCCAGAGCGCGGCCGCGCCCACGGCGAGCGAGGCCGACACCGGCAGGCGGTCCATCAGCAGGTCCCAGACGGCCTCGGAGTTCTCGTAGGAGTAGCCGAGGCAGGGGAAGCGGCAGTGCAGGGCGTACTGGCCGCTGCCCATGGTCCGGCCGGTGAAGATGCCGGTGACGAAGTCCGCGAACTGCCGCCACAGCGGACGGTCGAGGCCCATGTGGGCGCGGATCGCCTCGAGCCGGTCCGCGCTGCACGACTTGCCGCAGGCGGCGGCCGCGGGGTCGGAGGGCAGGACGTAGAAGATGGTGAAGGTGACGGCGGCGATGGCGAGGAGCACGCCGGCGACGGCCAGGAGCCGGCGGCCGAGGTAGAGGATCATGTGCGGGCGCTCCTCGGGTCGAGGACGTCGCGCAGGGCATCGCCGAGCAGGGTGAAGGCGAGCACCGTCAGGAACAGGCAGCTGCTCGGGATGACGAAGTACATGGGATCCGTGTCGTAGAAGGCGACGCTCTCGGCGATCATCTGCCCCCAGGAGGGGGTGGGCGGACGGACGCCGACGCCCAGGTAGCTCAGGGCCGCCTCGGTGGCGATCATGCCGGGGACGATCAGGGTGGTGTAGGCGATGACGGGCCCGAAGACGCCGGGGAGGATGTCGCGGGTGAGGATGCGCCAGGGCCCGGCGCCGCCCACGCGGGCCGCGTCGACGTAGGCGCGGTGCTTGAGCGAGAGGGCCTGGCCGCGGACGACGCGGGCGATGCCGGGCCAGCCGAACAGGCCGATCACCGCGGTCATCAGCATGATCCGGTTGACGTCCTTGGCCACCGACATCATGGCGATCATGAAGATGAGGGAGGGGAAGGACATGGTGAGGTCCATCAGGCGGGAGAGCACGGCGTCGGTGCGGCCGCCGAAGTAGCCGGCCGCGAGGCCGGCGGCCGTCCCGGCGACGACGACGATCGCGGTGGCGGTCAGCGCGATGAGGAGGGAGACCTGGGCGCCGTGGACGACGCGGGCGAAGAGGTCGCGGCCCGTGACGGGCTCCACGCCGAGCCAGTGGTCGGCGGAGACGCCGCCGAGCGGGCCGATGGGCCGGCCGCCCAGGTAGGGGTCGACGGCGGTCTTGTCGAACTCTTCGGGGGACCAGCCGCCCAGGGCGCTCAGCAGCGGGGCGCCCGCGGCCATGAGCAGGAAGAGCGCGACGACGGCGAGGGAGACCTTGACGGAGGTGCGGCGGCGCAGTTCGGCGCGGGCGAGCCGCCAGGGGCCGCTGCCGGCGGGGACGGCCGCCGCGGGTGGGGGCGTGGTGGTGGTCATGGCGTACCGGCCCTCAGCCCTGGCTCTTGGAGGGGTCCTTGAGGCCGACGGTGGCGTAGTCGAGCTGGCCGCCGAAGGAGGTGTGCCCGTAGGCGCCGGCGATGTTGGTGCCGAGGACCAGCGGCCACCGCCGGACCAGGACCGGCACGGTCGGGGCCTTGGCGAGGATCTCACCGTCCAGTTGCTGCCACGCCTGGGCGGCCTGCTCGGTGTCGGTCATGGCGGCGATCTCGTCCATCCGCTTCATGGTCGCCTCGTCGCGGAAGAGGGAGTGGTTGCCGGAGTTGCCCTTGTCTTTGATGAAGCGGCCGTCGAAGACGAAGGGCAGGAAGGTGGAGCCGGAGGGGTAGTCCGGGCACCAGCCGGTGTAGACCATGTCGGTGCGGTTCTTGGTGTCGCCGATGGTGGCGTAGAAGGCGGACGGGTCCACGGTCTCGATGGTGACCTTGATGCCGGCCTTGGCGAGGGACTGCTGTATCGCCTCGGCCCGGCCCTTGTCGCCGGAGGAGACCGTGAGCTTGGTGGAGAAGCCGTCCGGCTTGCCGGCCTCCTTCAGCAGCTGCTTGGCCTTCTCGACGTCGCCGGCGGCGGGGACCTTCAGGGTGTCGGGCTGCTTGCCGCCGAAGAGCGTGGCCGGCATGTAGGCGGTCGACGGGTCGTTGAAGGCGGGGCCGCCGGAGGCCGTCAGGACGGCGTCCCGGTCGAGGGCGTACTGCACGGCCCGGCGGACCTTGACGTCGTCGAAGGGGGCCCGGCCGGTGTGCATCTGGACCATGTCCGTGCAGTTCTGGGACTCGGCGAGCAGGCGCTCTCTGACCTTCGCGTCCGGCAGCACCTTGGCCGCGCTCTCCGGCCGCAGGGCGTACCAGGGGACGGTGGAGGCGTCGGCGCCCTGGCTCGCGATCATCCGGTCGTCGATCTGGTTCGCCTTGAGCCCCATGAGGACGACGAGCTTGTCCGGGTAGGCCTTGCGGACCTCGTCCGTCTTCGGGTCCCACTTGTCGTTGCGGACGAGGACGAGCTTCTTGTTCCGGTCGTAGGAGTCGATTTTGTAGGGGCCGGAGGAGAACGGGCGGTTGTCGTACTGCGGGCCCTTGTCCCGTGCCTGCGGTACGGGCGCGAACGTCGGCATGACGGTGGCGTAGGGGAACTCCGCGAAGGACTTGCGCAGTTCGAAGACGATGGTGCGGTCGTCCGGCGTCTTGACCGAATCCAGGTGCTTGCCCTCGGCGGGGCCCCGGTAGCCCTCGGCGCCGGCGAGGTAGCGGGCCGCGTAGTCGGCGCCGCCGGGCAGGTCGGGGGAGAAGGACCGCTCCACGTTGTACTTGACGTCCTGCGCGGTGACGGGTGAGCCGTCCTCGTACGTCACGCCCTGCTTGAGGTGGAAGGTCCAGGTCCTGGCGTCGTTGGAGGGGGTGCCGAGATCGGTGGCGAGGTCGGGGGCCAGTTGCCCTCCCTTGGCTCCCGGCTCCGCCTTGTACGTGACCAGGGTGCGGTAGAGCAGCCGGGTCCCGAAGTCCATGTCGCTCATGACCCAGTTGCGGGCCGGGTCGAGGTGCGTGAAGTCCTGGTTGGACAGCACCGTGAGAGTGCCGCCCTTCTGCGGAGTGCCGCCGATCACCGCGCCTTCGTGGGCGGCGACGGGGTTCTTGGCGCCGTCGGCCGACTTCTTCCCGCCGGAACAGCCGGTCGCCCCCAGGGCGAAGGTGGCGGCCACGACCGTGGCCAGGGCAGTACAGGTGCGCTTGTTCATCAGTGGTCACTCCGTGAACAGTCGAACAGCCGGACGCTGGCTGAAATGTGACCCGTAACATAGTAATGTGAAATTGCACTGACAAGGTGTCAGTCACGCCGTTACCCACCTGTGTCCCAGGAGGACCTCGTGAACGAGCCGACGACCGCGGCGCCGCGCACGGTAAGTCATGACCTGCCCGCTTCACCGGAGTTCGCCCGCTTCATGGCGGGCGGCTGGGCGGCGACCCCGCTGCCGGCCGACATCCGGCTGCCCGTCGCGGACCTCGCCGCCGCCCGCCGGGCGAAGCTGTCCGCGAGCTTCCCCGGCGAGCGCCTGATCGTCCCCGCCGGAGAGCTGAAGGTCCGCTCCAACGACTGCGACTACCGCTTCCGGCCGCACAGCGCGTACGCCTGGCTGACCGGACTGACCGGCGAGGAACAGGCCGGACATGTCCTGGTCCTGGAGCCGGACGGCCCGCACCGCCACGAAGCGGTGCTCTACGTACGGCCCCGCTCGCCGCGCACCGGCGAGGGCTTCTACCGGGACCGCCGCTACGGCGAGTTCTGGGTCGGCCGCCGCCCCGACCTCGCCGAGGCCGAGCGCATGACCGGCATCCGCTGCGCCCACCTGGACGACTACGGCCTGCTGCCGCCGGGGCGCGACGCCTCCCACGACGCCCGGCTCGCCCGCACCCTGAGCGAACTGCGGCTGGTCAAGGACGCCTGGGAGGTCGGACAGCTCCAACTGGCCGTGGACCACACCGCCGCCGGCTTCGAGGACGTCGTACGGGCGCTGCCGCGCGCCCTGGCCCACCCGCGCGGCGAGCGGTGGATCGAGGGCGTCTTCGGCCTGCGCGCCCGGGCGGAGGGCAACGGCCCCGGGTACGACACCATCGCCGCCTCCGGCGCGCACGCCTGCGTCCTGCACTGGATACGCAACGACGGGCCCCTGGACCCCCGCGAGTTGCTGCTGTTGGACGCGGGCGTGGAGACCGACACCCTCTACACCGCCGACATCACCCGCACCCTCCCCCTCTCCGGGCGCTTCACCTCCGTCCAGCGGCAGGTCTACGAACTCGTCCTCGCCGCCCAGGAGGCGGGCATCGCCGCCCTCAAGCCGGGCGCGAGCTTCCGCGACTTCCACCGGGCCGGCATGCGCGTGATCGCCGAGGGGCTGGTGGAGTGGGGCGTGCTCAAGAGCGCCGAGGGTGACCTGTACCGCCGCTACACCCTCTGCAGCAGCGGGCACATGCTCGGCCTGGACGTCCACGACTGCGCCCAGGCGCGGGCGGAGACGTACCTGGACGGCGTGCTGGAGGAGGGCCAGGTGCTCACCGTCGAACCGGGGCTCTACCTCCAGCCCGACGACGAGACGCTGCCGCCCGAACTGCGCGGCATCGGCGTGCGGATCGAGGACGACCTGGTGATCACGGCCGAGGGCGCGCGGCTGATGTCGGGGGCGCTGCCCCGCACTCCGGACGCGATCGAGGCGTGGATGGGCGAGCTGGCGGGGAGTTGAGGAGGCCGCGAAGACCAGGAAGGCGAAGAAGACTGATCGGAACGACTCTTGGCAGTCGTAGTGCAATGTGAAATATTACTGACGTGCCAACGAGAAACTCCTCGGACGTCGTCGTCGTCGGAGCGGGGGTGATCGGCGCCGCGTGCGCCTACTACGCCGCCCGCTCCGGCCTCTCGGTCACCGTCGTCGACCGTGGCCCCGTCGCCGGCGGGACCACGGGGGCCGGCGAGGGCAACCTGCTGGTCTCCGACAAGGAACCGGGCCCCGAGCTCGAACTCGCCCTGCTCTCCGCGCACTTGTGGCGGGAACTGGCCGACGTGCTCCCCGCGAGCGTCGAGTACGAGGCGAAGGGTGGCCTGGTCGTCGCCTCCGACGAGGCGGGCATGGAGGCGCTGCGGAAGTTCGCCGCGACCCAGGCCCTGGCCGGCGTCACGGCGGAGGAGATACCGGCGGACCGCCTGCACGACCTGGAACCCCACCTGGCCCCCCACCTCGCGGGCGGCTGCCACTACCCCCAGGACGCCCAGGTCCAGCCCGCCCTCGCCGCCGCCCACCTGCTGCGCGCCTCGGGAGCGCGCGTACGCACCGGCGAGGAGGTCACCGCGATCCTCACCGGCGCGGACGGCGACGTGCGCGGGGTCCGGACACCCGCCGGCGACCTCCACGCCCCGTACGTGGTGAACGCGGCCGGCACCTGGGGCGGCGAACTCGCCGCCCTCGCCGGCGCGCACCTGCCCGTCCTGCCCCGCCGCGGCTTCGTGCTCGTCACCGAACCACTGCCCCGCGTGGTGCGGCACAAGGTCTACGCGGCGGACTACGTCGCCGACGTGGCGAGCGGCTCCGCGGCCCTGCAGACCTCGGCCGTGGTCGAGGGCACCCCCGCCGGGCCCGTCCTCATCGGCGCCAGCCGCGAACGGGTCGGCTTCGACCGCACGGTGTCGGTCGAGGTGCTCCGCCGCCTCGCCCACCAGGCCACGACGCTGTTCCCGGTGCTGGCCGGGGTGCGGGCGATGCGGACGTACGCCGGGTTCCGCCCCTACCTGCCCGACCACCTGCCCGCCATCGGAGCCGACCCCCGCGCGCCCGGACTGCTCCACGCCTGCGGCCACGAAGGCGCCGGCATCGGGCTCGCCCCGGCCACCGGGCTCGCCGTCGCCCACCTGCTGACGGACCGCGAATCGCCCCTGGACCTGGGACCGTTCCGCCCCGGCCGCTTCGCGCCGCCCGCCTGAGCCCTCCGCCCACCCCCCTTCCGCACCCGAGAGGAGGCCCGCAGTGGCCCGTACCCCCGCCGGCCTGGTCCAGGCCGAACCCGGCCCGCCGTTCGAGATCACCTTCGACGGCCGGACGGTCCCCGCCCGCCCCGGGCAGACCATCGCCGCCGCCCTGTGGGCCGCCGGCATCCTCGCCTGGCGCACCACCCGCGACGGCGGCCGCCCGCGCGGCGCCTTCTGCGGCATCGGACAGTGCTACGACTGCCTCGCCACCGTCAACGCGCAGCCCAACAGGAGAGCCTGTCTGGTGCCCGCCCGGCCCGGCGACGCGATCACCACCCAGGAAGGACACGGCCATGCCGGGCTCGCCGTCTGAGCCGTACGACCTCGCCGTGATCGGCGCGGGCCCCGCCGGCCTCGCCGGTGCCACCGCCGCCGCCCGGCTCGGCCTGACCGTCGCCCTCCTGGACGCCTCCACCCAGACAGGGGGCCAGTTCTTCCGGCACCCCGACCCGGCCATGAAAGCCGCACGACCGGGGGCCCTGCACCACGACTGGTCCGCCTTCGCCGCCCTGCGCCGCCGCCTGGAGAGCAGCGACGTCACCCACCTCGCCGGGCACCACGTGTGGACCGTGGCCCGCGAGGACGAACGGCTGTGGACCGTGCACGCCCTCACCGGCGCCGACGGCGACGGCGAACGCCCCGTACGGATACCGGCCCGCACGGTCCTGTTCGCCACCGGCGCCCATGAACGCCAACTCCCCTTCCCCGGCTGGACCCTGCCCGGCGTCGTCGGCGCCGGCGGCGCCCAGGCCATGCTCAAGTCCGGCCTCGTCCTGCCCGGCAGCCGGATCGTCGTCGCGGGCAGCGGACCGCTGCTGCTCGCCGTCGCCGCCTCGCTCGCCGCCGCGGGCGCCCGCGTCCCCGCCGTCGTCGAGGCGTCCGGCTACCTGGGATACGCCCGCCACCCCCGCGCCCTGGCCACCAACCCCCACAAGCTCCTCGAGGCGGCCGTCCACGGCTCGGCGCTGCTGCGCCACCGGGTACGGCCGCACCCGCGCAGCGCGGTCACCGAAGTCCACGGCACCGACCGCGTGGAGGCGGTCACCGTCTCCCGCCTCGACCGGCAGTGGCGGCCGGTACCCGGCACGGGCCGCCGCATCGCCTGCGACGCCCTGGCCGTGGGACACGGACTCATCCCGCAGACCGAGCTCGCCACGGCCCTGGGCTGCGCGATACGGCGCACACCCGACGGGACGCACGCCCTGCTCCTGGACGACCTGCAGGAGACCACGGTCCCCGGCCTGTGGGCCGCGGGCGAGAGCGGCGGTATCGGTGGCTGGCAACTCGCCCGCGTCGAGGGCGAACTGGCGGCCTTCGCCGTGGCCGACCGCCTGCGCGGCCGTACCCCTCCCGCCGCCGGTCCGCACCTGCGGGCCCTGCGCCGCCGCCGGGCCCGGATGCGCGCCTTCGCCGACGCCATGGCCACAGCCCACGCCCCCGGGCCCGGCTGGACCGACTGGCTCCGCGACGACACCGACGTCTGCCGCTGCGAAGAGGTCACCGCCGGCCGCGTCCGCGAGGCGGTCACCGACCTCGGGGCCCGCGACGCCCGCACCGTCAAGCTCCTGACCCGGGCCGGCATGGGCTGGTGCCAGGGACGGATGTGCGCGACGGCTGTCGCGTGCCTCGCCTCCGGGGCGGGGGAGCGGCCGGAAGAGGGCGCCGTGGCGCCGTCCGCCGAGCGCCGTCCCCTCGCCGTGCCCGTACCGCTCTCCGCTCTGGGCGACCAGGGCGAATGAACACAACAGACAGCACATCAGACAACACATCGGACAACACGTCAGGCAACGCAGAAGGGTTACCGGCATGACCGTCACCTCCTGGAACACCGACCACCCCTGGCGCGGCATCATGACCGCCACCGCGCTCCCCCTGCGCGAGGACCTCTCCGTCGACTACGACGCCTACGCCGAGCACGTCCGCTGGCTCATCGACAACGGCTGCGACGGCGTCGTGCCCAACGGCTCCCTCGGCGAGTACCAGACCCTCACCGACGAGGAGCGCGCCCGCGTCGTGCGCACCGCCGTCGAGGCGGCCGGCGACGGCGCCCGCGTGATGCCCGGCGTCGCCGCCTACGGCAGCGGCGAGTCCCGCCGCTGGGCCGAGCAGGCCGCCGAGGCGGGCTGCGGCTCCGTCCTGCTGCTGCCCCCCAACTCCTACCGCGCCGACGAGCACGCCGTACGCGCCCACTACGCGGAGGTCGCCGGCGCCGGAGTGCCGGTCGTGGCGTACAACAACCCCATCGACACCAAGGTCGACCTGACCCCCGGCCTCCTGGCCCGGCTCTACCACGACGGCAGCATCGTCGCCGTCAAGGAGTTCAGCGGCGACGTCCGGCGCGCCTACGAACTGGCCGAACTCGCCCCGGAACTCGACCTGCTCGTCGGCGCCGACGACGTCCTCCTCGAACTCGTGCTCGCCGGCGCCGTCGGCTGGATCGCCGGATACCCCAACGCCTTCCCCGACGCCTGCTCCCGGCTCTACCACGCCGCCGCCGCGAAGGACCTGGAGAAGGCGCTGCCCCTGTACACCTCGCTGCACCCGCTGCTGCGCTGGGACTCCAAGACCGAGTTCGTGCAGGCCATCAAGGTCTCGATGGACATCGCCGGCCGCCCCGGCGGCCCGACCCGGCCGCCGCGCCACCCGCTCACCGGCGAGATCGAGGCCGCGGTGCGCGCCGCCACCGAGAAGGCCGTCGCCGACGGCCACCGCTGACCCGCCGCCGGCCCCGTCCGTACCTCCGGGGCCGCCCGGCCGCCCGACCGCCGAAAGGACGTCCGTGCGCACTCGTCACGTCTTCCATGCCGTCGACTCCCACACCGAGGGCATGCCCACCCGCGTCATCACCGGTGGCGTGGGGGTGATACCCGGCGCCACCATGGCCGAGCGCCGGCTCCACTTCATCGAGCACCTCGACCACCTCCGTACGCTCCTGATGTACGAACCACGCGGCCACTCCTCCATGAGCGGCGCGATCCTCCAGCCGCCCACCCGCCCCGACGCCGACTACGGCGTGCTCTACATCGAGGTGTCCGGCCTGCTACCGATGTGCGGCCACGGCACCATCGGCGTCGCCACCGTGCTCGTCGAGACCGGCATGGTGCCGGTCACCGAACCCGTCACCACCGTGCGGCTGGACACCCCCGCCGGCCTGGTCACGGCCGACGTCCGGGTCGAGGACGGCGCGGCGAAGGCCGTCACCTTCACCAACGTGCCCGCCTTCTGCGTCGGCCTGGACCGCAAGGTGGAGGTGCCCGGCTTCGGCACGGTCACCTACGACCTCGCCTTCGGGGGCAACTTCTACGCCTTCGTCGAACTCGACGCGCTGGGGCTGCCCTTCGCGCGGGACCGCAAGGACGACCTCCTCGCGGCCGGGCTCGCCGTCATGGACGCCGTCAACGCCTCGCCGGACCGGCCCGTCCACCCCGAACGCCCCGAGATCAGCGGCCTCAAGCACGTCTACCTCGCCGCTCCCGGCTCCGACGCCCACCGCTCCCGGCACGCCATGGCCATCCACCCCGGCTGGTTCGACCGCTCGCCCTGCGGCACCGGCACCTCCGCCCGCATGGCACAGCTGCACGCCCGGGGCGCGCTCCCCCTCGACCGCGACTTCGTCAACGAATCCTTCATCGGCACCGAGTTCACCGGCCGCCTGGTGGGGGAGACGGAGGTCGGCGGGGTGCCGGCGGTCGTGCCCACCATCACCGGACGCGCCTGGATCACCGGCACGGCCCAGTACTTCCTCGACCCGGACGACCCCTTCCCCGGAGGCTTCCTGCTGTGACCGCCGCCCCGACACCGTTCCTCTCGCGCAACCCGGCCGATCCGGCCGACATCCTCACCGAGGTCGCCCCGGTCGGCGCCGACGCCGTCGCCGCGGCTGTCGAGCGGGCCCGCGCCGCCCAGCCGGGCTGGCTCGGCGGCGGCGCGGCCGCCCGCTCCGCGGCGCTCTCCGCGATCGCCGCCGCCGTCGAGGCCGCGGCCGCGGAGCTGGCCGACCTCGCCGTTCGCGAGGTCGGCAAACCGCTCGCCGAGGCCCGGGCCGAGGTGGCCCGCACCGCCGCCGTCTGGCGCTACTACGCCCAGGCTCCCTACGAGCCCACCGGCGCCGTCCACGAGAGCGCCGCCGGCCCCGGGCTGCTGCTGACCCGCCGCCGCCCGCACGGCGTCGCGGGCCTGATCACCCCCTGGAACTTCCCGTTCGCCATCCCCAGCTGGAAGGCCGCACCGGCCCTGGCGGCCGGCAACACGGTCGTCCTCAAACCCGCGCCGGAAGCCACCGCGTGCGCCCGGCGCCTGGCCGAGATCATCGGGCAGGCCCTGCCCGAAGGGGCGTTCACCCTGGTCACCGGCGGCCCGGAGGAGGGCGAGGCCCTCCTCGCCACCGCCGACGCCCTCTCCTTCACCGGCTCCACCACCGTCGGCACCGCGGTCGTACGGACCGCCACCGCCCGGGGCATCCCGGTCCAGGCCGAGATGGGCGGGCTCAACGCGGCGATCGTCCTGCCCGACGCCGACATCGCACGCGCCGCCGGCCACATCGCCTCAGCGATCGCCGGATACGCGGGGCAGAAGTGCACCGCCACCAGCCGCGTCATCGCCGTCGGCGCCGCCCTCGGCCCGCTGCGCGAGGCCCTCGCCGAGGAACTGCGCACGCTCGCCGTGGGCGACCCCGCCGACCCGGCGACGGTGTGCGGGCCGCTCATCGGCGAGCGGGCCCGCGACCGCTTCGCCGCGGCCCTGGAAGGGCTGCCCCCGCTCGCCGCCGGTACCGCCCCCGACGGCCCCGGGTGGTACGCGGCCCCCGCCGTGGTCGAAAAGCTCCCGGAAGGCCACCACCTGCTGCGGGAGGAGGTCTTCGGGCCCGTCGCGGTCCTGCTGCCCGCGGACGACCTCGCCGACGCCGTACGGATCACCAACTCCGTGCCGTACGGGCTGGTCACCTCGGTCCACACCGCCGGCCTCGACGCGGTCCTGCACGGCCTCGACCGCCTCGACACCGGTATGGTCCGCGTCAACGCGCCCTCCGCGGGCGTCGACTTCCATCTGCCCTTCGGAGGGACCAAGGCCTCCGGCCACGGACCGCGCGAACAGGGCCGCGCCGCCCTGGAGTTCTACACCTCGAGCCGGACGTACACCCTGACTCCCGCTCACACAATGTGACATTGTACGCTGGTGGTCCAGTCCATCGGGGCACGAAAGGGACACCATGGGGCACCTCCAGCAGCGCACCCCCCTCATCACCGCCACGGTGCGGCTGCGCGACCAGGTCGCCCACGCCCTGCGGGCCGCGCTGATCTCCGGTGAACTGCGCCCCGGCGAGGTCTATTCGGCGCCGGGTCTCGCGGAGGACTTCGGCATCTCCGCGACGCCCGTGCGCGAGGCGATGCTCGACCTGGCCCGCGAGGGCCTGGTCGAGCCGGTCCGCAACAAGGGCTTCAGGGTGACCGAGGTCAACGAGCGCGACCTGGACCAGTACACCGAGATCCGCACCCTGATCGAGGTCCCCATGACGGGCCGGATCACCCGGACCGCGGCCCGCGAGGAGCTCGAGGCGCTGCGGCCGGTCGCCGAGGAGATCGTGCGCGCCGCGCGCGAGCACGACCTCATCGGCTACCTCGAGGCCGACCGGCGCTTCCACCTCACCCTGCTCGCGCTCTCCGGCAACGAACGCCTCGTCGAAACCGTCAGCGACCTGCGCAAGCGCTCGCGCCTGTACGGCCTGAACGCCCTGGACGAGCGCGGCGAGCTGATCCCCTCGGCCGAGGAGCACCTCGAACTCCTCGACCTGATGCTGGCGGGCGACGCCGAGGGCGCCGAGAAGTGCATGGCCCGCCACCTCGGCCACGTGCGCTCCCTGTGGGCGAAGGGCGTCAGCGAGGACGGCCCCGACGGCGGCAAGCCGGCGCGGAAGCCCGGCGCCGGCCGCTGACGTTCACACCCGGGCGGCTCCGGCGCGCCGCGCTTCCACTTGGGCGGGCACGCTGCGAATCTGCTCGAATGATCAAGCGTTCCGCCGCCCGGTTCCTGGCCGTCGCCATGGCCGCTTCGGCGTTCGGCGGCATCAACGCTGCCGCCGCGTCCTCGGCGACCGCCGCCGACCCCGTGCAGCACATGTGCCCGGACTCCACCCCGCTGCAGTCCCGGTGGATCGACCTGCCCGGCCTCAAGCCCACCATGATCCACAGCGCCCACGTGTGCAGCCGGCGCAGCGGTGCCTCGATCAAGTCCATGGTCCGGCTGTACTGGCAGATCGAGGAGGACGTCATCCAGGACCGGAGCAAGCGGTACACCTCGTTCAAGGTGACCAACCGCCTGGAGCGTCGCTCCGGTGCCTCGGGTGCCGACTCCGTCGTCACCACCAAGGCCTGTGACGTCACCAACGAGGTCAACGGCGACTACGGCAACAGCGTGGGCCTGGAGTGCGCCTCCCCCTCCGCCACCTTCGACCCCGCGTACAAGTGGTCCGGGGACGCCGCGATCGTCTACGACATCGAGGGCGACAACAAGGGCCCCATCACCTGGAAGCTGACCGGCTCCGCGCTGACGAGCTGACCTCTCGCGAGGCCGCACAAGGCGGTGCCCGGGACCGGAGACGGCCCCGGGCACCGCCTCTTCGCTTTCTCCCCGGGCCGTGCGTCGCATACTGGCGGTGAGGGCGTCGGACCGGCGGAAGGCGGAGCGGATGGCGCCGATCACGGTGGCGATGGCCGGCGACACCATGCTGGGACGGGGCGTCGGCGAGCGGCTCGCACAGGTGCCGGAGCCCGCGACGCTGCTGAGCGAGGAGCTGCGCGCGGTCGTCGCCGGGGCCGATCTGTTCGTGGCCAACCTGGAGTGCTGCGTCTCCGGCCGCGGCGAGCCCTGGCCCGAGCCGGGCAAGCCGTTCTTCTTCAGGGCCCCGTCGGCCACCGCCGACGTGCTGGCCGAGCTGGGCGTGGACTGCGTCACCCTGGCCAACAACCACGCCCTGGACTACGGCTACGACGCCCTGGCGGACACCCGTGACCTGCTGACCCGGGCCGGCGTCCGGGCGGTGGGCGCGGGCCCGGACGCGGCCGCGGCCCGGGCGTTCGCCGTGCTGGAAGCGGGCGGGGTGCGCCTGGCCGTGATCGGCGTCACCGACCACCCGGAGGACTTCGCGGCCGGCGAGGACAGCCCCGGGGTGGCCTACGCCGATCTCGGGCACGGCGTGCCGGGCTGGCTCGCCGACCTCGTGGCCCGCGCCGCCGGGGAGGCCGACGTCGTGCTGGTCACCCCGCACTGGGGCCCCAACATGACCTCCGGGCCGCCCCGCCACGTACGGCGCGCGGCCGCGGCGCTGCTGGAGGCCGGGGCGACGATGATCGCCGGGCACTCCGCCCACGTCTTCCACGGGGTGGCCGACCGCGTCGTCCACGACATGGGCGACTTCATCGACGACTACGCGGTCGACCCAGGCCTCCGCAACGACCTGGGCCTGCTCTTCCTCCTCACCCTGGACGGCCCCGCCCCGGCGTCGTACCGGCCGGTCCGGCTCGAGGCGGTGCCCCTGTACCTGGACTACTGCCACACCACCGCGGCGCGCGGCGAGCAGTGGCGGTGGATCCACGACCGGTACGCACGGGCCTGCGCGGAGTTCGGCACGGAGGTGAGCGTCAGCGGAGAGCGGCTGGTCGTCGACTGGGTGTAGCGGCCGCCACTACACACCGTCACCGAGCGCCTCCGGTGCCCGCCCGGCGGCTACAGGCGGGACCGTGGTCCACGGCCCGGCGCGGTAGTTTTTGCTGTACAGCCGCGCCGACGTCATCTGCACGGCATGTACCCGTCACCCGACCGTACGTCTCGCGCTGCCGCCCCGGTACCGCCATACCGATCCGAAGGACGCCCCACCCATGCCCTACGTGCGCCATTGGCTGCGCAACTCCCTCCTGCTGTTCGCGAGCGCGATCGCGCTCGGGCTGGTCGCCGCGCACACGAAGGTGATCCAGCCGCACGACCTGGATCTGGACCGGACGATCCAGACCAACACGCGCACCGGCTGGCTGAACACCACGATGGAGCTGGTCAGCTACTGTGCCTCGCCGGTCGCCGGAGTGGTGATCCTCGCGATCTGGTGCGGGTACCTGCTGTTCGTGCGGCGCCGGCCCATCACCGCCGCGGCCGTCTTCCTCGTGGTCGCGGTCGGCTGGAACAGCACGCAGCTCGCGAAGGCCATCGTGGCCCGTCCCCGGCCGCCGCGTGAGTTCATGCTCGACCCCGAGATCGGCTCCAACAGCTTCCCGAGCGGTCACACCGCCTTCACGGTCGCCGTCGCCGTCGCCGTGTTCTTCCTCTTCCGCGAGTCCCGGCACCGCCGCACGGTCGTCGTCTGCGGCGTCCTCGCGGTGCTGCTGGTCGCCTTCTCCCGGATGTACGTCGGCGCCCACTACCCGACCGACACCTTCGGCTCGGTGCTGATCGCCGGCTCCGCGATCCTCTTCGTCACCGGCGTGTGGCACGCCTGGCTGCTGCCGAACCTGGAGCGCGTGCCGGTGCTGGGCGGCCTGCTGGGCCGCTTCGGCCTGGCCGAGGAGCGGGCCGCGCTCGCGGCGGCGGAGCACGGCGGCGAGTACGGCGACCCGTACGGCCAGTACGGTCACCACGACCAGTACGGTCAGTACCCGGCCGCCGGGCAGGGCCACGGGCGCCCGGCCTCCGGCGGCCGGCACCGCAGGCACGCGGGGCGCTGACGCCGCGCGGCATCACTCCCTCGCGCGAGAGCGCACGATCATGGCGGATCCCCGACGGGGGTCCGCCATTGTCGTACCCGCACGGCCTTCCGCATTACTGCAACACGTTCTACCGTGTGCGCCCGTACCCCAGGGACCGCCGGCGACCACATGGAGGGGCCGTGGATCTGCAGTACACCCCGGAGCAGCAGCGGTTACGGGCCGAACTGCGCGCCTACTTCGCGGACCTGGTGCCCGACGACGCGTACACCCGGCACGCCGACCCGGCCGAGCGCAAGCGCTTCTACCGGCGCACCATCCGCCGGCTCGGCGCCGACCGCCGGCTGGGCGTGGGCTGGCCGGTGGAGTACGGCGGCCGCGGGATGACGCCCATGGAGCAGTTCATCTTCTTCGACGAGGCCGCGCAGGCCGGAGTGCCGCTGCCCCTGATGGCGCTCAACACGGTCGGGCCCACGCTCATGCAGTTCGGCACCGAGGAGCAGAAGGCCTACTTCCTGCCCCGCATCCTCTCCGGCGAGCTGGACTTCGCCATCGGCTACAGCGAGCCCGGCGCCGGCACCGACCTGGCCTCCCTGACCACCCGGGCGGTACGCGACGGCGACGACTATGTCGTCAATGGACAGAAGATCTGGACCACCAACGGCGACACCGCCGACTGGGTCTGGCTCGCGGTCCGCACGGCCCCGGTGGAGGACGGCGTACCGCCCCACAAGGGCATCAGCATCCTCCTCGTCCCCACCAGCGACCCCGGCTACTCCTGCACCCTGATCAACACCCTGGCCTCGCACGACACCACCGCCAGCCACTACGACGACATCCGCGTGCCCGTCACCCGCCGGGTCGGCGAGGAGAACCGGGGCTGGCGCCTGATCACCACCCAGCTCAACCACGAGCGCGTCACCCTCGCCGCCCACGGCACCACCGCCATCAGGGCCCTGCGCGACGTACGGGACTGGGCCGCGGCCACCAAGCTCCCCGACGGCCGCCGCGTCATCGACCTCGGCTGGGTACGCGGCCGGCTCGCCCGTACGCACGTACGCCTGGACGCCATGAAGCTGCTCAACTGGCGCATGGTCGACGCCCTCCAGCACGGCACCCTCACCCCGCAGGACGCCTCGGCCGTCAAGGTCTACGGGTCCGAGGCGCGCCGGGACGCCTACGCCTGGCTGATGGAGGTCCTCGGCGCCGCGGGTCCCCTGAAAGAGGGGTCCGCGGGCGCGGTCCTCCACGGAGAGCTGGAGCGCGGCTACCGCAGCGCCGTCATCTTCACCTTCGGCGGCGGCAACAACGAGATCCAGCGGGAGATCATCTCCTGGATCGGCCTGGGGATGCCCCGGGTGCGCCGCTGACGCCCGATCAGGCCCCGGTCAGCCGTCCGTCGGCCTACAAGCCGCACACGGTGGCCGCCATACTTGAGAGGCCGGGGGAGGCGAAGCGAATCGACGGGGGCGGCGGCACAGCATGGCGGACACCAGGCTGATCCAGGGCCGGTACCAGCTGCTCGACCTGATCGGGCGGGGCGGAATGGGCGAGGTCTGGCGCGCCCGCGACGAATCGCTGGGCCGCCAGGTGGCCGTCAAGTGCCTCAAACCCATGGGACGCCAGCACGAACAGTCCTACCTTCGGGTGCTGCGCGAACGGTTCCGGCGAGAGGCGCGCGTCGCCGCCTCCCTGCAGCACCGCGGCATCACGGTCGTCCACGACTTCGGCGAGTCGGAGGGCGTGCTCTACCTCGTGATGGAGCTGCTCGAAGGCCGCAACCTCAGCCAGCTCCTGGAGGACAACAAGCAGCACCCGCTGCCCGTGCCCGAGGTCATCGAGATCGCCGAGCAGGTCGGCGCCGCCCTCGCCTACACCCACCGGCAGGGCATCGTGCACCGCGACCTCAAGCCCGCCAACATCGTCCGCCTCACCGACGGCACGGTGAAGATATGCGACTTCGGCATCGCGCGCCTGGCCCACGACATCGGGTTCTCCACCCGTCTGACCGGCACCGGCATCGCCATGGGCACCCCGCACTACATGTCGCCCGAGCAGATCGGCGCCGGCAACGTCGACCACCGCAGCGACCTGTACTCGCTGGGCTGTGTGCTGTACGAGCTCGCGACCGGCGCCCCGCCCTTCGACATGGACGACGCGTGGGCCGTGCTCGTCGGCCACCGCGACACCCCGCCGCGGCCGCCGTGCGAGCTGCGCCCCGAGCTTCCCGCGGCCTTCGGGCGCATCGTCCTCGACCTGCTGGCCAAGGACCCCGAGGACCGACCCGAGGACGCCGGCGACCTCGTCCGGCGGGTCGCCGCCCTGCCCCCGTACCGGGCGGGCGCGCCCCCGCGCCGCACCCTGCCCGAAGGGCGCCCCCGGCCCGTACGGGCGTCGGCGCGACTGCCCGAACCGCCCCGGCTGCCCGGCTGGGCCCGGAACATGACCACCGGCTCCAAGGCCGCCGGCACCGGCCCCCTCACTCCGCCCCCCGACCCCGCCGCCGCCCTCACCGGCGCGTGGACCGGCCCGTGGGAGGAGGACCGCACGCTCCCGGCCGGCACCGGGGCGCACGGGACCGGGCCCCGCACCGCCGGCGCCGAGCGCCCGCCCCCCGAGCTGCTCGCCCGGCTCGCCGGACGGCACAGCGAGGGCCTGCGCCTGGCCCGGCTCGACCGCTGGGCGGAGGCCGGCGAGGTACAGCGGGCCGTCGCCGCCGAGCGCGAACGGCTCCTCGGCCCGGACCACCCCGACACCCTCGCCAGCCGCTACGAGGTCGGCTTCGCCCTCAGCCGGCTGGGCCAGCCGCGCGAAGCGCTGCGGGAGTTCGCGCGGACCGCCGCCGGACGGGAGCGGGTGCTGGGCCCCGAGCACCCCGACACCCTCGCCGCGCGCCAGGAGACGGCGTACGTGCTCGGCCAGCTCGGCCGGCACTTCGAGGCCCATCAGGTCTACACGACGGTCCTCGGCGCCCGCGAGCGCGTCATGGGCACCGACCACCCCGACACCCTGCGCTGCCGCCACAACCTGGCCTTCAACCTCAGCAGACTGGGACGTCTGGAGGACTCGTACACCATGGCGCGCGACGTCGCCGCCGCCCGCGCCCGCGTCCTGGGCCCCGAGCACCCCGACACGCTCGTCACCCGCTACGAGGTCGGCTACGCCCTGGGCCAGCTCGGCCGCTGGACGGAGGCGCTGCGCACGTACGAGGAAGTGGCCACCGCCCGGGCGCGGGTGCTCGGCCCGGACGACCCCGACACGCTCGCCGCCCGCTACGAGGCCGGCATCTGCCTGGGCCGGCTCGGCCGCAGCGCGCAGGCCCTGGAGCTCTACCGCGAGCTGGTGGAGGACCGCACGCGCGCCCAGGGCCCGGCCCACCCCGACACCCTGCGCGCCCGGCACGGCCTGGGCGTCAACCTCGGCCGGCTCGGCCGCTGGGAGGAGGCCCTGGCCGAGGCGCGCGACGTCTGCGCCATCCGCGCCCGGGTGCTGGGCGCCGACCACCCCGACACCCTCGTCAGCCGTCGTGAGGTGGCGGTCGGGCTCGGCTGGCTCGGCCGCTGGACCGACGCCCTCGCCGTCTACCGCGACGTCGCCCAGGCCCGCCAGCGGGTGCTGGGCGCGGCCCACCCCGACGCCCTGGCCAGCCGTCAGGACGAGGCCCACTGCCTGGAGCAGCTGGGCCGCTCCGCCGAGGCCGTCGAGCTCTACCGGCAGGTGGCGGCGTTGCGCAGGACCCGCTCCACACGCGGCCATCAACCACTGATCTGACACAGTGTCAGAAAAATGCTCCTCCCGGGTTCCCTCGCCCGCCCCGCTGCGGCATCCTGCCGCCCATGCGGACCGAGCTGAGCAGGCGGATGGGAATCGAGCACGCCCTCTTCGGCTTCACCCCGTTCCCGGCGGTCGCCGCCGCCATCACCCGCGCCGGCGGACTCGGCGTCCTGGGCGCGGTGCGCTACCGCGCCCCCGGAGACCTGGCGCGCGACCTCGACTGGATGCAGGCGCACACCGACGGCAGACCGTACGGGCTCGACGTCGTCATGCCCGCGAAAAAGGTCGAGGGGGTGAGCGAGAGCGACGTCGAGGCGATGATCCCGGCCGGGCACCGCCGCTTCGTCGAGGAGACCCTCGCCCGCTACGGCGTGCCGCACCTCGCCGAGGGCGAGGCCTCCCGGTGGCGCATCACCGGATGGATGGAGGAGGTCGCCCGCAGCCAGCTCGACATCGCCTTCGACTACCCCATCAGCCTCCTGGCCAACGCCCTCGGCCCGCCGCCCGCCGACGTCATCGACCGCGCCCACGACCACGGCACCCTCGTCGCCGCGCTCGCCGGCAGCGCCCGGCACGCCGCCCGGCACGCCGCCGCGGGCGTCGACATCGTCGTCGCCCAGGGCTACGAAGCGGGCGGCCACACCGGGGAGATCGCCACCATGGTGCTCACCCCCGAGGTCGTCCGGGCCGTCGACCCGCTGCCCGTACTGGCCGCCGGGGGCATCGGCAGCGGCGAACAGATCGCCGCCGGTCTCGCGCTCGGCGCACAGGGCGTCTGGCTCGGCTCGCTCTGGCTCACCACGGAGGAGGCCGGCCTGGCCTCCCGCGTCCTGACCGCCAAGCTCCTCGCCGCCGGTTCCGGGGACACCGTCCGCTCCCGGGCCCTGACCGGCAAGCCCGCCCGCCAGCTGCGCACCGCGTGGACCGACGCCTGGGACGACCCGGCCGGCCCCGCCGCCCTGCCCATGCCCCTGCAGGGACTGCTCGTCGCCGAGGCCCTCACCCGCATCCAGAAGTACGAGGCGGTCCCCCTCCTCGGCACCCCGGTCGGCCAGATCGTCGGCCGCATGGACACGGTACGCGGCGTCAAGGCGGTGGTCGACGACCTGACCCGGGACTTCGAGAGGGCAGTGGCAAGGCTGGACCGGATGACAGGTTGTGGGCAGTCGTTCCGCAGGCTGGGGGCACCTCCCAGCGGTAGCTGGGGGAGGGTGGGCACAACGGACGACGGCCCGCACCCGCCCCACACACCTGAGGGGAACGATGCGTCATGACGGCGACAGTCAGCGGCTTCTGGGCCCAAGCCACGGCCGCCCCGAACCGCAGAGTACTGGTCACCCCCACCGGCGAGGCCTGGACGGCCGGCCGCCTCCACGAGGCCGCCAACCGCCTCGTCCACGCCCTGCGCTCCGCCGGGCTCCGCGAGGGCGACGCCTTCGCCACGGTCCTCCCCAACGGCCCCGAGTTCCTCACCGCCCATCTCGCCGCCACCCAGGCCGGCTTCTACCTCGTCCCCGTCAACCACCACCTCCTGGCGTCCGAGATCGCCTGGATCGTCGCCGACTCCGGCGCCAAGGTGCTCATCGCCCACGAGCGCTGGGCCGCCGCCGCGACGGCCGCCGCGGACGAGGCCGGCCTGCCCGCCGCGGGGCGCCACGCCGTCGGGGACATCGCCGGCTTCCGCCCGTATGCCGCGCTCCTGGACGGCCGTCCCGGCACCCCGCCCGCCGGCCGCACCCTCGGCTGGGTCATGAACTACACCTCCGGCACCACCGGACGCCCCCGCGGCATCCGCCGCCCCCTGACCGGCAGGCCGCCCGAGGAGAGCCATCTCGGCGGCTTCCTGGGCATCTTCGGCATCGCGCCCTTCGACGGCAACGTCCACCTGGTCTGCTCGCCGCTCTACCACACCGCCGTCCTGCAGTTCGCGGCCGCGTCCCTGCACATCGGGCACCGGCTGGTGCTGATGGACAAGTGGACGCCCCAGGAGATGCTGCGCCTGATCGACACCCACCGGTGCACCCACACCCACATGGTCCCCACCCAGTTCCAGCGCCTGCTGGCGCTTCCGGAGGACGTACGGGCCTCCTACGACGTCTCCTCCCTGCGGCACGCCGTCCACGGCGCCGCGCCCTGCCCGGAGCATGTGAAACGAGCCATGATCGACTGGTGGGGGCCCTGCGTCGAGGAGTACTACGCGGCCAGCGAGGGCGGCGGCGCGTTCGCCACGGCGAAGGAGTGGCTGCGCAGGCCCGGCACGGTCGGCCGGGCCTGGCCCATCAGCGAACTCGCCGTCCTCGACGACGACGGCAAAACCGTGCCGCCCGGCGAACTCGGCACGGTCTACATGCGGATGACCACCGGCCGCTTCGCCTACCACAAGGACGCCGCCAAGACCGAGGAGAACCGGATCGGCGACTTCTTCACCGTCGGCGACCTCGGCCACCTCGACGAGGACGGCTACCTCTTCCTGCGCGACCGCAAGATCGACCTGATCATCTCCGGCGGTGTCAACATCTACCCCGCCGAGATCGAATCCGTGCTCCTGGCCCACCCCGCCGTCGCCGACGCCGCCGTCTTCGGCATCCCGCACGACGACTGGGGCGAGGAGGTCAAGGCCGTCGTCGAGGCGGCCGACGGCCACCGGCCGGGCGAGGAGCTCGCCGCCGCGCTGCTCGCCCACTGTGCCCACCGCCTGGCCGGCTACAAGTGCCCCAAATCGGTGGAGTTCATCGCCTCCATGCCGCGCGACCCCAACGGCAAGCTCTACAAGCGGCATCTGCGCGAGCCGTACTGGAACGGCCGGAACCGCGCGGTGTGACGGATTCCCGACCCCTGCGGATCCCGCCCCTCCACGGCGGTTCCCGGCCGATGCCCGCCTAAGGGATGTGCCGGCCGCCCCGGCTCGCTAAACAGGACGGCGATCAGCCCATCAACAGGAGGAGACTGCTGTGAACGGCTTCGTCACCACAAGCGGCAAGGCACTGCTGGCACTGTCCGCGGCCGCCGTGCTCGGCCTCACCGGAACCGCCACCGCACAGGCGCAGACGCCCTCGGAGCGGACCGCCAGAACCGGCGCCGTCGACACGGCGGCCGACGCGGTCAGAGACCAACTGGCCGAGCGTGGCGCGGCCGCCGGACGGATCGTGTGTTACCGCGTCCACGTGGCCGAGCAGGGCTGGCTGCCCGCCGTCTGCGACGGCAGCGTCGCGGGGACCACCGGTCAGTCGCGGCGCATCGAGGCCATCGAGGTCGCCGTGGGCAACGTGGGCTGGGTCTGCCTCAACGCCCACCTCGCCGACATCGGCTGGCAGGGCACGCGCTGCGCCAACGACTTCCAGAACGTCGTCGTGGGCACCACCGGGGAGTCCCGCCGCCTGGAGGCCCTCAACATCCGCGTCTCCTCCGGCTCCGTGTGGGCCCGCGCCCATGTGCAGGACCTCGGCTGGCAGAACGCCGTGCGCGGCGCCTCCGTCACCGTCGGCACCACCGGCCAGTCCCGCCGCATGGAGGCCATCCAGATAGACGTCTGACCCAAGGACGTCTGACCCAAGCACGTCCCGTCCGTGGACGTCTGATCCCCGGGGAACGGCGAAGGGCGCACCGCGCGGCTCGCGCGGTGCGCCCCCACGCATGCGGGGTCAGCGCTCAGCGCTCGCCGACCCGCACCACCTTCAGCTTGGGCGACGCCATGATGTCCTTCTCGCAGAACCGGCCCCGCACCATGCGCCCGGCCGAGAACAGCTCGGTCTGGTCGCTGTAGTGCGGCGACGCGGAGTTGGAGGACTGCGAGTAGGTCAGCAGCGTACGGGCCACGGGGCAGCCGCTGCCGTCGAAGCCGACGGCCTGGATGTAGCTGGAGCCCACGCCCACGTCCGAGTAGCCGCCGCGGGCGGCGTTCCAGCCGCGCGCCTCGATGATGTTCCAGATGCCGAGCGCGTTCGTGCCGCCCGGTATCGCTATCCGCTTGCCGTTCCGCGTGACGAACTGGTGCTTGCCCAGCGGTGCGTCGAGCGCGATGTCCGCCGACCGCAGCTCGCGGACGGTGTCCGCCAGCGCGCGGGCGAAGCCCGGGTGGCCGGTGTTGAGGGTGTTCGGGGTCTTCACCGGTGATGCGGCGGAGAAGGGCACGCGCCACAGCTGGTCGGCCGGTATGGCCTCGTCGTCGACGAGCCTGCGCCAGAACCGGTCGAAGAGCAGCGCTCCCTTGCTGCCGGTGCCGACCGTGCGGTCCCAGGCGGCCAGCACTCCGCACGCGGCCGAGACGTCGACGGGCTTGCCGTCGCTGCCCCGGGCGGTGCCTGACGGCAGCGCGGCGCAGGCCTTGGCGGCGTCCTCGGCGGCGAGGTCGCCGGCCGGAGCCCGGTTGGAGAACTGCAGCTTCTGCAGATCGTCCACCGTCAGCTTGCCGCGCTCGGCCATGGCGGCGACGCCCTCTATGGAGCCCCGGGTGCGCAGGCCGCGCTGGGTGGCGATGTCCCCGAAGATCCGCGGGTAGCCGGTGAGGGGCCGGTCCGCGTTGGCCAGCCAGGGGCTTTCGTTGGAGTTCTCGGCGTACGGGGCGTCGACGAGCGTCGGCATGGCGGACGGGCCGAAGATGCCGGGCTGTGCGGCGTCGGCGTCCTTGCCCAGCGCGCATGCGCCGCGCGAGCCGTCCAGGACGGCCAGGCCGCCGGCCGGCAGGGTCTGCCGGCCCAGCGGCGTGGAGCAGCGCGCGGCCAGCTCGTCGGTGACGCGCGGCAGGACCTGCGACTGGGTGTAGAGGCTGTGGCCCCTGGAGTCGGCGGCGATGGTGTTGACCCAGGGCAGTCCCTGGGTGCGGCGCAGCACGTCCCGGACGTCCTGGACGCTGCGGGCCTTGCTCAGCCCCAGCGAGGACTCGCCGAAGCGCAGGTTGGCGGCGTTGGGGTCGACCAGGACGAACACCGACGCGGCGGTCCAGGGCAGCGGCAGCTCGGCGGTCAGCGAGGTGAGGACGGGGCCGTAGCGGGTGTGCCACTGCGTGCGGGTGACGTCCGAGACGCGGCCGTCCTTGCCCCGCACCGGGACGGTGACCGTGCGCTTGGTCATCTTCTCCGGTCTGCCGTCCACCAGATAGGAGTACGGGTCCGAGGGCGCGGTCTTGAGTTCGTAGAGGCTCAGGGGCACGCCGGTGGAGACGGTGTGGCTCCAGGCGATGTCGGCGTTGTGGCCGATGGAGATCATCGGGAGGCCGAGCAGCGAGCCGCCCGCCACGTTCAGCTCGCCGGGAACGGTCAGCTGTGACTGCCAGAAGCGGCGGCCGCCGGCCCACGGGTAGTGCGGGTTGCCGAGCAGCAGGCCGCGGCCGTCGGCGGTGGTGGAGCCGGCGAAGGCGACCGCGTTGGACCCCATGTCGGCGTTCTGGCGGTCGAAGACCTTGCGGGCGGCGGCCGCGAGGTCCTTCGCGCCCGGCTTCGGCCCGGCCCCGGTGGTCGGGTGGGCCCCGGTGATGCCGTCGGCCGCCATGCCCTGGCCGCCCAGCACGGTGATGGCGTAGCCGCGCCGGGCCACGTCGAGGGCGGTGACGGGGCGCACCCAGCCGGCGCCCTTGCAGGCGGGGTCGTTGATCCGGTTCTGGCGCAGCCAGGCGTTGTAGCCCGCGGCCCAGCCGCGCATCAGCTCCTTGGACTGCTTGCCCGGCCCGGCGGGGGCGGGCTGCTCGAGGAGCTTCTCCACCGTCCTCGCGTCGTTGATGCCACGGAAGAAGAGGTCGCTGGAGAGGTTGTCGCCGGCCTCGGACAGGGACCCGTCGGGCTTGCGGTCGGCGCCGAAGGTGCGCGAGCGCTCCCCGCGCAGGGTGACGAAGCCGTCGGCGAGCACGCAGACCTGGTCGGCGGCCTGGGCCCAGCCCTGGCCGAACCCGAGGTTCGCGTAGTCCTTGCCGACGATGTGCGGGATTCCGTACTCGGTGTAGCGGATGACGGCGGAGAGGCCGCCCCCGGACGGGCGGTGCCCGCGCTCCGGTGCGGCGGTGGCCGCGGCGGGCAGGGCGGTGGCGCCGGTCAGCAGCGCGAGGCCGCCGACCGTCAGCGCGCGTAAGCGGTGACGTAGGTGCAACGTGGTCCCCCATCAATTGATAAAAGGGAGCAAACGGTTGACTGTGTGACGCAGGTGCGCCAAGAGGGTCTCAGTATCCGTCCGCGTGTTCGGGGCCGCCCCCGGAATCGGGTGTACCGCTTATCTGGATCGGCGGGCCGCCGTCTCGCGGGGCCGTTCGTCCACGACGCGCCTGAGCTTGCCCATGGACCGCTCGAGGGTCTGCGGGTCCACGACCTCGACGGTCACCGAGACCCCGATGCCCTCCTTCACCCGCCGGGCCGTCTCCTGCGCCGCCGCCTCGCGTTGAGCGGCCGTCGCCTCCTGGCGCGCCTCGGCGCGCACGGTGAGCCGGTCCATCCGTCCCTCGCGCGTCAGCCGCAGCTGGAAGTGCGGGGCGAGGCCCGGGACATGCAGCACGATCTCCTCGATCTGAGACGGGAAGAGGTTGACGCCCCGCACGATGAGCATGTCGTCGGCCCGGCCGGTGATCCGCTCCATCCGGCGGAAGGCGCGGGCCGTGCCCGGCAACAGCCGCGTCAGGTCGCGGGTGCGGTACCGGATCACGGGCATGGCCTCCTTGGTGAGCGAGGTCAGGACCAGCTCGCCGTGCGCGCCGTCGGGCAGGGCCTGCCCGGTGACCGGGTCGACGATCTCGGGGAAGAAGTGGTCCTCCCAGATGTGCGGCCCGTCCTTGGTCTCCACGCACTCCTGCGCCACGCCGGGGCCGATCACCTCCGACAGGCCGTATATGTCGACGGCGTCGATGGCGCAGCGCTCCTCGATCTCCTGGCGCATCGCCTCGGTCCAGGGCTCGGCGCCGAAGACGCCCACCTTGAGGGAGGTGCCGCGCGGGTCGACGCCCTGCCGCTCGAACTCGTCGAGCAACGTCAGCATGTACGTGGGCGTGACCATGATGACCCGGGGGCGGAGGTCCTGGATGATCCGTACCTGCCGCTCGGTCATTCCGCCGGACGCGGGAATCACCGTGCAGCCCAGCCGCTCGGCGCCGTAGTGCGCGCCCAGTCCGCCGGTGAACAGCCCGTATCCGTACGCCACATGGACCGTGTCGCCGGGGCGGCAGCCGGCCGCGCGCAGTGAGCGGGCCACGACGCCGGCCCACAGGTCCAGGTCGCGCTCGGTGTAGCCGACGACGGTCGGCGTGCCGGTGGTGCCGCTGGAGGCGTGCAGGCGCCGCACCCGCGAGCGGTCCACGGCGAACATGCCGAAGGGGTACTGCTCGCGCAGATCGGCCTTCGTGGTGAAGGGGAAGCGGGCGAGGTCGGCGAGGGTGCGGCAGTCCTCGGGGCGCAGTCCGGCGGCGTCGAACGAGCGGCGGTAGAAGGGGACGTTGTCGTAGGCGTGCCGCAGCGTGGTGCGCAGCCGGGTCAGCTGCAGCGCGGTCAGCTCCTCCCGCGGCATCCGCTCCGCCGCGTCCAGCCCGTCCCGGTGGTCCCCGTGGTCCTGAGTGCCCGTCATGAGTCGCCCCGCTCCCCGACCGATCGTTCGGTAGATTCGCTGGATCAAGTATTTTCGCCCTCGATGGCGGGCGTCAAGAGGTCCCGGCTCGCTAGCCTTCCCCTCATGGGTGATCTCGAAGAGGTGCGGGTTGACGGAGTGCGGCTGACGTACCGGACCTGGGGCCCCGCGGACGGCCCGCCCGCGGTGCTGCTGCACTGCCTCGGCGAGGACGGCTCGGACTGGGCCGAGGTGGCCTCCTGGCTGGCCCTGGGTGGCCACCGGGTGTACGCGCCCGACCTGCGCGGACACGGGGGAAGCGACTGGCCGGGGGAGTACGCGCTGCCGCGCATGCGCGACGACGTGACCGGCTTCCTCGCCGCCCTCGGCCTGGCGCGCGTGACGCTGATGGGCCATTCGCTCGGCGGCGCCGTGGCCCAGCTGGTGACCGCGGCGGCCCCCGCCCGGGTCGGGCGGCTGGTGCTCGAGGACGTGCCGCCCCTGGTACCCGCGGATCCGCCGCTCGTCGTGCCGGAGCGGCCCGCGGGCCCGCTCGGCTTCGACTGGGCCGTCAAGGAGCAGCTCACCGCGCAGCGCAACGCGCCCGATCCCCGCTGGTGGGCGGAGCTGGCGTCCTTCACGGCGCCGACGCTGGTCGTCGCGGGTGGTACGACCAGCCATCTCCCGCAGGAGCTCATCGCCGCCGCGGCCGAGCGGATTCCCGACTGCCGCCTCGTGACGGTCGAGGGCGCGGGCCATCTCGTCCACACGGCCCGCCCGCGGGAATTCCGGGCGGCCGTGGAGGAATTCCTCGCCGCGACGGCCTGACGAGCCGACCGGGCCCGCCGGGCTCCCGGAGCGAGCGTCGGCGCGTCAACCGCCGCCCGCCGCCACTGTGCGCGCCCAGCGGTAGTCCGCCTTGCCGCTGGGGGAGCGCTGGATGCGGTCGGTGAGGACCACCGAGCGCGGCACCTTGTAGCCCGCGAGGCGGGCCCGGCAGTGGGCCTGCAGAACGTCCAGGGTGGGCGGGGCCGCGCCCTCGCGGGGCTGGACGACCGCCGCGACGCGCTGGCCCCAGCGGGCGTCCGGGACGCCCGCCACGAGCGCGTCGTACACCGCCGGATGCGCCTTCAGCGCCTGCTCGACCTCCTCGGGGAACACCTTCTCGCCGCCGGTGTTGATGCACTGCGAGCCCCTGCCCAGGACGGTGATCACGCCGTCCTCGCCGGCCGTCGCCAGGTCGCCGAGCAGCACCCAGCGCTCGCCCCCCAGCAGGAAGAACGTCTCGGCGCTCTTGCGCGGATCGTTGTAGTAGCCGAGCGGCACATGGCCGCGCTGGGCGATCCGGCCCGTCGCGCCGGGCGGGACCGGACGGTGGGTGAGGGGGTCGACCACCGCCGTACGGTCGTTGACGCGCAGCCGGAAGCCGCGCTCCGGCCCGGAGTCCTCGGTGGCGGTGCCGTTGAAGCCCGACTCCGAGGAGCCGAAGTTGTTCAGCAGTCGCACCTTCGGCAGCAGCGCGGCGAACTGCGCGCGCACGGTCTCCGACAGGACGGCGCCCGAACTGCTGACGCTGAGCAGGGAGGAGCAGTCGGTGTCCCGCAGCGGTCCGGCCAGGGCGTCCACCAGCGGGCGCAGCATCGCGTCCCCGACCAGCGAGAGGCTGCTGACCCGCTCGCGCGCCATGGTCCGCAGGACCTCCTCGGGCGCGAACCTGCTGTGCAGGACGACCTTCTGCCCGAAGTTGAAGGCGATGAGGGCGGTGAGCGTGGACGTGCCGTGCATCAGCGGCGCGGTGGGGAAGAAGACCAGGCCCTCGCCGCCCGCCGCGACCCGCTCGGCCAGCTCCTCGGGCCGCTCGACAGCTCTGCCGGTCGGTGCCCCGCCGCCCAGCCCCGAGAAGAAGAGGTCCTCCTGCCGCCACACCACCCCCTTGGGCATGCCGGTGGTGCCGCCCGTGTAGATCAGGAACCGGTCGTCGCCGGAGCGCGGGGCGAAGTCGCGCGCGGGGGAGCCCGCCGCCTCGGCCTCCTCGAGGGGGACGGGGGTCACACGCGGCGTCGCGGCGCCCGGCGGCGGGGTTCCCACCCGCACGAGGTGGCGCAGCCGCTCCGCCCGGGGCAGTGCGGCGCTCACGCGGTCCGTGAAGCCGGCGTCGTAGACGAGCGCCGCCAGGTCGGCGTCGCGGTAGAGGTAGGCGAGTTCGTCCTCGACATAGCGGTAGTTGACGTTGACCGGCACGGCCCGGACCTTCAGGCAGGCGAAGAGGGCCTGGAGGTACTCGACGCCGTTGTAGAGGTGGAGGCCCACGTGCTCGCCCGGGCCGATGCCGCTGTCGAGGAAGTGGTGGGCCAGCCGGTTGGCGGCGGCGTCCAGCCGCGCGTACGTCAGCCTGCGCTCGGTGCCGCCGCCCGGGAGGTCGCGGTGGACCAGGGCCTCCCGGGCGGGCACCGTGTCGACGACCGACTCGAAGAGATCCGCGAGGTTGTAGTCCACGGCGGTCATTACAGCGCCGCCGCGCGGAGGGGGGAAGCCCCGGACCCAAGAAATCTGACGGGTTGTCAGAAAGCTATTGAACCGCACCCCCGCCTCCTGCACGCTGTTGGGGGTCTCACGACGGGAGGACTGCCATGGGCGGTACCGAACACCTCACCGTGGAGCGCTCCGGCGCCACGCTCGTACTCACCCTCGACCGGCCCGAGGCGAAGAACGCGCTGTCGCTGCCGATGCTGGCCGCCCTCCACGACGGCTGGCTGCGGGCGGACGCCGACGACACCATCCGCTCGGTCGTCCTGACCGGCGCGGGCGGCGCGTTCTGCTCCGGCATGGACCTCAAGGCACTGGCCGCGCGCGCACCGGACGACGACCCCGTGCGCGAGCGGTTCCGGGCCGACCCCGACCTGCACTGGAAGGCCATGCTCCGCCACTACCGGCCGCGCAAGCCCGTCATCGCCGCCGTCGAGGGCCCCTGCGTGGCCGGCGGCACCGAGATCCTCCAGGGCACCGACATCCGCATCGCCGGCCGCGGCGCCACCTTCGGCCTCTTCGAAGTGCGGCGCGGCCTCTTCCCCATCGGCGGCTCCACGGTCCGCCTGCCCCGGCAGATCCCCCGCACCCACGCCCTGGAGATGCTGCTCACCGGGCGTCCGTACACCGCCGCCGAAGCCGAGCGCATCGGACTGATCGGGCGCGTCGTTGCGGACGGCACCGCCCTGGAGGCCGCCCTGGAGACGGCCGCACTCGTCAACGCCAACGGCCCCCTCGCCGTCGAAGCCGTCAAGGCCAGCGTCCACGACACCGCCGGCCTGAGCGAAACAGAGGCCCTCGCGCTCGAACTCGAACGCGGCAGGCCCGTCTTCGACACCGACGACGCGAAGGAGGGCGCCCGCGCCTTCGCCGAGAAACGGCCCCCCGTCTACCGACGCGCCTGACAGCCGGCGACCCGAGCCAAGCGACCGAGAGATTGAGGACGCACGCCGATGCCGGAGAACCTCACCGCCCCCCTCGTCGTCTCCTTCCCCTTCACCCGCTCCCTCGGCCCCGTGCAGAGCGCCTTCCTCACCGGCCTGCGCGAACGCACCGTGCTGGGCGTCCGCACCCGCGACGGCCGGGTGCTCGTACCGCCCGTCGAATACGACCCGGTCACCGCCGAGGAGATCCGCGACCTCGTCGAGGTCGCCACCACCGGCAAGGTCACCACCTGGGCCTGGAACGGCTCACCCCGCCCCCGCCAGCCCCTGCCGCACCCCTTCGCCTGGGCACTGGTACGGCTCGACGGCGCCGACACCGCCCTGCTGCACGCCCTGGACGCGGACGGCCCCCAGGCCGTCCGCACCGGCATGCGGGTCCGCATCCGCTGGGCCGCCCGGCGCGAAGGAGCGATCACCGACATCGCCTGCTTCGAACCCTGCGCAACCGCCGCCGCCGGCCACGCCCGCGCCCACAGCGGCGAGTTCCCCGAACCCGTCACCGGCATCACGGCCCCCGCCCGCCTCGACTACACCTACACCCCCGGCCGCGCCCAGAGCCGCCACCTGAACGCCCTCGCCCGCCACCGGACCCTCGGCGAGCGCTGCCCCTCCTGCCGCAAGGTCTGCGTACCGCCCCGCGGCGCCTGCCCCACCTGCGGCGTCGCCACCACCGAACAGGTCGAGGTCGGCCCCCGCGGCACGGTCACCACCTTCTGCGTCGTCAACATCAAGGCCAAGGACGCACACATCGACGTGCCCTACGTCTACGCCCACATCGCCCTCGACGGCGCCGACCTCGCCCTCCACGGACGCATCGCCGGCATCCCCTGCGACCAGGTGCGCATGGGACTGCGCGTGGAACCCGTATGGAAGGAAGGCGACCGCTACCCCGACCACTACCGCCCCACCGGCGAACCCGACGCCGCCTACGACACCTACAAGGAGTCGCCGTGACGCACCGGGACGTCGCGATCGTCGCCTTCGCACACAGCGAGCACCACTCCACGGCAGGACTCTCCGAGACCGAGATGCTGCTGCCGGTCCTGCACGAGGCCCTCGGCCAGGCCGGACTCGCCCCCGGCGAAGCGGACTTCACCTGCTCCGGATCGAGCGACTACCTCGCCGGCCGCCCCTTCTCCTTCACCCTCGCCCTCGACGGCGTGGGAGCCTGGCCGCCCGTCTCCGAGTCCCACGTCGAAACGGACGGAGCCTGGGCCCTGTACGAGGCCTGGGTGAACATCCTCACCGGCCAGGCCGACACCGCCCTCGTCTACGCCCACGCCAAACCCACCTCCGGCACCCTGCCGGACGTCCTCACCCGCCAGCTCGACCCCTACTACCTCGCACCCCTGTGGCCCGACTCCATCTCCCTGGCCGCCCTCCAGGCCCGGGCCCTCATCGACGCCGGCCACACGGACGAGGCCCACCTCGCCGACCTCGCCGCCCGCCGGCGCACGGCCGCCGGAGAACGATCGCCCGCCCCTGACGCGTACGCCGTACAGCCGCTGCGCGTGCGCGACTGCTCCACCGTCACCGACGGCGCCGCAGCCGTGGTCCTGGCCGCCGCCGGCACCGCCCGCCGCATGTGCGACCGGCCCGCCTGGATCCGCGGCATCGACCACCGCATCGAAGCGCACGCACCCGGCCTGCGCGACCTCACCGACTCGCCCTCGACACGCCTGGCCGCCGAACACGCCGGAGCCTTCGACGCACCCGTCGACACCGCGGAGATCCACGCCCCCTTCACCGCACAGGAAGTCGTCCTGCGCAGGGCCCTGCGCCTCGACGACACCGTCACCGTCAACCCCTCCGGCGGCGCGCTCGCCGCCGACCCCGTCATGGCCACCGGCCTCATCCGGCTCGGCGAGGCGGCCGCCCGCATCCACCGGGGAGCCTCCGACCGCGCCCTGGCCCACGCCACCTCCGGACCCTGCCTGCAGCACAACCTCGTCGCCGTACTCGAAGGGGAGGGCGCATGAGCGCCGCTCACCGGGAACCCGTCGCCGTCGTCGGCATCGGCCAGACCCGGCACGCCGCCGCACGCCGCGACGTCTCCCTGGCCGGACTCGTCCGCGAGGCGGCCCTCGCCGCCCTCGCCGACGCCGCACTGACCTGGAGCGACATCGAAGCCGTCGTCATCGGCAAGGCCCCCGACTTCTTCGAGGGCGTCATGATGCCCGAGCTCTACCTCGCCGACGCGCTCGGCGCCGTCGGCAAGCCGATGCTGCGCGTGCACACCGCCGGCTCGGTCGGCGGCTCCACCGCCCTCGTCGCCGCCAACCTCGTCGCGGCCCGCGTCCACCGCACCGTGCTCACCCTCGCCTTCGAGAAGCAGTCCGAGTCCAACGCCATGTGGGGCCTGTCGCTGCCCGTCCCCTTCCAGCAGCCCCTCCTCGCCGGCGCCGGGGGCTTCTTCGCGCCACACATACGGGCCTACATCCGCCGCAGCGGCGCACCCGCCACCACCGGCACCCTCGTCGCCTACAAGGACCGCCGCAACGCCCTGAAGAACCCCTACGCCCACCTCCACGAACACGACATCACCCTGGAGAAGGTGCGCTCCTCGCCCATGCTGTGGGACCCGGTCCGCTACTCCGAGACCTGCCCCTCCTCGGACGGGGCCTGCGCCATGGTCCTCGCCGACCGGGCCGGCGCCGCCCGCGCCCCGCACCCGCCCGCCTGGCTGCACGGCGGCGCCATGCGCAGCGAACCCACGCTCTTCCCCGGCAAGGACTTCGTCTCCCCGCGCGCCGGCCGGGACTGCGCCGCCGACGTCTACCGGCAGGCCGGCATCACCGACCCGCGCCGCGAGATCGACGCCGTCGAGATGTACGTGCCCTTCAGCTGGTACGAGCCGATGTGGCTGGAGAACCTCGGCTTCGCCGACGGGGGCGAGGGCTGGAAGCTCACCGAGTCCGGGGCCACCCGGGCCGACGGCGACCTGCCCGTCAACCCCTCGGGCGGCGTCCTGTCCACCAACCCCATCGGCGCCTCCGGCATGCTGCGCTTCGCCGAGGCCGCCCTGCAGGTCCGGGGCATGGCCGGGGAGCACCAAATCCCCGGCGCACGCCGGGCGCTGGGGCACGCCTACGGCGGCGGCGCACAGTTCTTCTCCATGTGGCTGGTGGGCGACGCCCCGCCCACCGCCTGAGGCCCGCGCGGCCTGTGCGGCGGGGGCCTCGCTCGCTAGTGTGGGCGGCGACGACGAGCCGGGAGGAGTGCGAACGTGGCGGACAGCACGACCGAACAACTGGCAGGCGACGCGAAGCCGGAGCTCGACCTCGCCACCGCCAGGTGGCAGGCCAGCAGCCGCGGCAGGCGGGGCAACGTCCAGATCGCCTTCGTCGAGGGCTACATCGCCATGCGGGACCGGCGCGACCCCGATGTGCCGGCCGTGATCTTCTCCCCGGGGGAGTGGCGGGCCTTCGTGCTCAGCGCACGCGACGGAGAATTCGACCTCACCTAGCGGGCACGCCCCCCACGGCGGCGCGGACCGCTTCCGGCCCCGTTTTCGACCGCTGCCCGCCCGTTCCCGGTTCACCCCGGGCACGCACCGCCCACACGGGTTCCCCGCGGGCACGGCACGGGGCCGGGCACGTACGATGTGGGCATGTCGTTCCTCCGCCGCCGCAGCGCCGCCACCCCCACCGGGCCGGACTTCGACGTCCTCGCCATGGACCCCGGTGACTGGCCGGGTGACCTCGGGGCCGGGCTGCTGCCCGCGCCCGACGGAAGCTGCCAGGGCGTCTTCCTCCGCTACGACCTGTTCGGCGGACGCGGCCCCGCGATGATCATCGGCAACCTCCCCGAGGGCTCCCCGGCCCGGGACCTCGGCGAGGGGCAGCCGCCCTTCGAGGTGGCGCAGCTGCTGGCCGCGCTCGGCAACGACGAGCCGGTCGAGGTGCTGGAGACCGAGGACGTGCCGGTCATGCACGAGGACAATCTGCTGATCGTGCGGCGGCTGAAGTGCTCCGAGAGCCGGATCTCCTGCACCCAGTTCGACCGCAGCGACGGCGTCCTCGTCACGATCGCCAGCTGGGACCGGCCGATCACCGACGACCTCTACCAGCTGCTCAAGCCGCTCCCCGCGGAGATGTTCCAGGCCGGCTAGGACCGCCGCCGCACCACACCGACCACGACGGCACCGGAGCCCGGCGCGCCCTGCGGCGCGCCGGGCTCCCGCCGTCGGGCGCCCCTACCAGTTCGAGGGGCGGACCGTCACCTCCGAGGCCTTCACGAAGGCCACCCGGTGCCCGAACTGGATCTCGTAGTAGACCTCCTTGCCCCGGACCACCCTGTGGCCCGCGGGCTCGAACGTGGCCGCCCACAGATATTCACCCGGCGACGTCGCACCCAGGACGTACGCCTGCCCGGCGCGGAGCTTGTACGGCAGTGGCGTCACCGCCTGCACCGGCACGCCCGCGGGGTAGGCCTCCTTCTCCGGGTAGGCGCGCCCGTACACCGGGATCTCGCTCAGGCCCTCCTTCGGCGTGATCATCCGACCGTGCGCATCCAGGGCCGTCGGGTTCCACCACGGGTTGTGGAACCACGCCATCTGCCCCAGGTACCAGATCGCGGTCCAGCCGCCCTCCCGGCCCGCGACAGCGAACTGCTGTCCGGTGGAGGCGCGGGCTCCGGTGTCGTTGACGCCGGTCGTCGAGGGACTGCCGTCCGGCTTCAGCCCGATGTCCTTGACCAGGGGGGCGTCGTCGCGGGGCGCCGTGTGCAGCCGGACCGCGCCCGAGCCGTGCGGCGCGCACGTATCGCCCGGCTTGACGCAGCCGGTGTAGACCGGCTCGTGATCGTCGTAGTCGGGAGCGATGGTGACCATCCCGCTGAAGGGGCTCCCCGTCGTACGGAAGGGCTTGCCCATCAGCTCGAAGTAGTGCGCCCAGTCCCAGAACGGGCCCGGGTCGGTGTGCATGCCCGGGATCGTCGCCGGCGTCGTGCCCGGGACGTTGTCGTGGCCCAGGATGTGCTGCCGGTCCAGCGGGACGTCCAGCTTCTGCGCCAGGTGCCGCACCAGCCGGGCGGAGGTGCGGTACATCGCCTCCGTGTACCAGGCGTCGGGCTGGGCCAGGAAGCCCTCGTGCTCGATGCCGACCGACTTGGAGTTGATGTACCAGTTGCCCGCGTGCCAGGCGACGTCCTTGGTGCGGACGTGCTGGGCGATGTGCCCGTCGCCGGAACGGATGGTGTAGTTCCAGGAGACGTACGCCGGGTCCTTGATGAGCTTGATCGTCGTCTCCCATGTCCCTTCGGTGTCATGGATGACGATGAAGTCGACCTTCTGCGAGGCGGGCCGGTCGGCGATGTCGTGGTTGCCGTAGTCCTTGCCCTCCAGCTGCTGGTACGGGGCCGGGATCGACTCGCAGGCCACCGAGGCCGGGCACTCGACGCCGTCGGTCCGGGCCGGGGTGAGCCCCAGCCGCCACAGCTGCCCGGTGCGCGGGGCCAGACCCGGGGCCGGGGCCAGGGCGACCTGCTGGCCGCTGTCGGTGGTGCGCCGCTGACCGCCGCGCAGCACGTCGTAGACGTCGTTCGCGAAGGTGGTGGCCGTCGCCGTGTCGGAGGCGCCGGCGTAGCCGGCCACCGCGCCGTACCAGTCGGCGGCGTCGCCGCTCAGCGGCAGGCCCAGTCGTTTCTGCTCGGCGGCGAGGAGGGCGGCGCCGCCCTGGACGTTGGCGGCGGTGCTCTCGCGCAGCTTCCTGGGGGACAGCCCCGTCAGCTCGGCCGCCCGCTCCAGGGTGCGCAGCCGTGCCGGGAGGGTGGCGGGCGCGGGGGCGGCCGCCCGCGTGGTGGCCCGCGGCCGGGCGAGGTCGCCCCGGGGGTCCTCACGGGGCTCGCTGTGGTGCGGGGTGGCGGCCAGGGCCGTGGCGGCGTCGGTGAGGTGCATGGGGCCGTAGCCGCCGGTGACGCTGGGGGCTCCGCCGTGGGTGTCCCAGCGCGACTCCAGATAGGACAGGGCCAGCAGCACATTGCCGGGCACGTGGTACGTGGCCGCGGCGGCGGCGAACTCGCGCTGCAGGGTGTCGGAGCCGACGCGCTCGGCGGTGGCGGCCGGAGCGGCCGAGATCAGCGGCAGCAGCAGGGCGGCCGATGCGATCGCGCCGGTCGCCCGCGCGCGGCGGCTTCTTCGCCGGCCGGCAGGGGGTGCGTTCCGTGGTGACTCCGGTGCGGATCCTCGCAATGCGGCCTCCTCAGGACGGGCCGTGCCGTGCCGGGCGCTGGCGACGAAGGGGTGCGCGATCAGGTCTGTCGACCGAACTTACCAAGAGCCACCGCCGATCAGACGATCCGTCAATCGGGCTGGAGTGGTGCTCATCAGACTGGAGTGATGGGGTTGCACACGTCAACGCCCGCGTCGGGGAGTTTCCCGATGCGGGCGTCGACAGGTGCACCGGAGCGGTGCTCGGCCGTATGGGCGAGCACCGACACGCCGCAAGTCGGCGGTACGACGTGTCGGTCGGTGCGGTTCAGCGGGTACCGACGGCGGCCCGTACGGCCCGGCGGGCCATGGCGCAGTCGTCGTGCAGCCGGCGCAGCAGCAGTCGCTGCTCCTCCCCGGACTCGGGGGTGGTGCCGGACGGTGCGGGCTCCTGCAGCGCGCGCTGCACGGCCGTTTCGTACGTCCTGATCTCCCGGGTGAGCACCAGCATCAGGTTGACCAGGAAGGCGTCCCGGGACGTGGGCCCCGCGGCCTGGGCGAGCTGGCTGATCTGACGGCGCGCCACGGGGGCGTCGCCGAGGATGGCCCACAGCGTCGCCAGGTCGTACCCCGGGAGGTACCAGCCGGCGTGGTCCCAGTCGACCAGCACCGGTCCGGCGGGCGAGAGCAGGACGTTCGACAGCAGCGCGTCGCCATGGCAGAACTGGCCCTGCACATGCGCCAGACCGTGCAGCAGTTTCTGCAGATCGCCCATGTCACGGTCGGTGAGCAGACCGAGCTCGTGATAGCGGGCGATTCGCTTGCCGTAGTCCAGCGGCATGTCGAACATCCCTGCCGGCGGCCGCCAGAGGTTGACCCGGCAGATCGCGCCGAGCGCCGCCCGGACGTCCGCGCGGGGCAGCGTGTCCACCGGATGCCGCTGGACCGCGGCGGGGCGCCCGGGCATCCGCTCGATGACGAGCGTGCAGTTGTCGGGATCGGCGGCGATCAGCCGGGGCACCCGGACCGGGGGGCGATGCCGCACAAACGCCCGATATGTGGCTATTTCGTGCCGGAATCGCTCGGCCCACGCAGGCGAATGATCCAGTAAACACTTCGCCACGACCGTACTGCGCCCTGTCGTTCCGACCAGGAGGACCGATCGCCCTCCTCGTCGCAGGACCTGGACGGGGTTGAACTCGGGACAGATGCGGTGCACCGACGAGATCACCGTGCGCAGCTGCGCGCCCTGGGGGCCGGACAAGTCGATTCTCCCGCTGAGCGGTTGGGCGCCGAGCCCCGGGGCCCTCCGCGCCCGTCCGCCCCCGAATGCGGCCCCCACGGCGTGAGAGGGGTCGAGGTACGGTCCGCTGCCGCTCTGCTGGGGGCGGAGCGGCCGGGGCGGAGCGGACACGGAGGTCGATGCTGCATACATGGGCGGAACAGATCCCTTCGTGTCGGCGAATTGCCGCGCTCCCCGGTCCCCGGGCCGTCGTACACCCTGGGGAATGCGGTCGGGCTGCCGGGTGGCCGGGGGTGCGCGTTCCTACATCACACCCGGGCGCGGGTGGCACACCATGTGGCGCACCCTGGCGAACCCTGGCGAATACTCGCTTGGCCCATGACGGCCCGAGTACCTTCAAGTCAGCCGAGGAACCTGGGGGCTTGACGTGACGAGGGAACCCAATGCCCGCCTGGCGGACCTGTTCGGCCTGACCGGCTGGTCCAAGGGTGAGCTCGCGAGACTAGTGAACCGGCAGGCGGCGGCCATGGGCCATCCGCAGCTGGCGACCGACACCTCGCGTGTACGGCGGTGGATCGACATGGGGGAATCCCCCCGGGATCCCGTGCCCAAGGTGCTGGCCGCCCTCTTCACCGAGCGACTCGGCCGTGTCGTGACCATTGAGGACCTCGGGTTCGGCCGGCGACGGCGGGCCGGCAAGGGGCAGTCGCAGGACGGGCTGCCGTGGCCACCCGAGCGGACCGCCGCGGTCCTCACCGAATTCACGGGAATGGACCTCATGCTCAACCGACGCGGCTTGGTGGGCGCGGGCGCCGCGCTCGCCGCAGGATCAGCAATCACCGGGGCGATGCACGACTGGCTGCACTCCGATCCGGTCCTCGCCTCCGACGCTCCCCGCTTCGACGACCCCCTGGGCACCGCCCATGCCGACCCCGCCGGATTCGACCGCTACGAAGCGGCCCCCGTGGGCTCCCTCGAGATCGACGCCCTGGAGCGCTCGGTCGAAGTCTTCCGCCTCTGGGACGCCTCCCGGGGCGGCGGGCTGCAGCGCAAGGCCGTCGTCGGCCAGCTCAACGAGGTGGGGGGCATGCTCTCCTACCGCCATCCCGAGCACCTGCAGCGCAGGCTGTGGGGGGTGGCCGCCAATCTCGCGGTGCTCGCGGGATGGATGTCCCACGACGTGGGGCTGGAGCCGACGGCACAGAAGTACTTCGTGATCGCCGCGCACGCGGCCCGTGAGGGCGGCGACCGGCCCCGTGCGGGGGAGGCCCTGTCGAGGGCCGCCCGCCAGATGGTCCACCTGGGCCGCCCCGACGACGCGCTGGACCTGATGAAGCTCGCCAAGTCGGGCGCCGGTGAGCAGGCCCTGCCCCGCACCCGGGCCATGCTCTACACCATCGAGGCCTGGGCGCAGGCCTCCATGGGGCGGGGCCAGGCCATGCGGCGGACCCTGGGCGAGGCCGAGGAGCTCTTCGTCTCCGACAAGGGCGACGAGCCGCCGCCGTGCTGGATGCAGATGTTCGACGAGGCGGATCTGCACGGCATGCAGGCGCTGTCCTACCGCACGCTCGCGGAGCACGATCCCGCGGCCGCGGCCATCGCGCAGCGGCACGCCAAGCGGGCGATGGATCTGAGGGGCGGCCAGCGTCAGCGGTCGATGATCCTCGACTACATCTCCATGGCGTCGGCCTGTTTCCTCGGCAACGATCCGGACCAGGCGGACACCTTCGCCCGGATGGCGCTGAGCACGATCGGCGAGACCTCCTCGCACCGCACCTGGGACCGCCTGCGCGAGATGTACCGGCTGAGCAGCACGTATGCGGGCTATCCCAAGATCGAGAATCTGCGGGAGGAGATCCAGCGCGCGCTGCCCAAGGGGCCGGGCAAGGGCAAGGCCGCCCCTGCGTGACCCGCCCCGCACCACGGGACCCGACGGGCACGCGTGCCCGAGGAGCCCCGGGCTACGGTCCCGACGCTACGAACCGATGCGGGCGACCAGCACGCACGCGTCGTCCTCGCGGTCCTTGTCACCGAACTCCTCCAGCACCGCCCTCAGGCACTCCTGGGCACCCGAGGCCGCGGCGAAGCGCGGCGCGAGCCCGGGCAGCCGCTCCAGGGCGGACCGGGGGGCCAGCCCCTCGGTGTGGAGGACGAGCACGTCACCGGGGCGCAGTCGTTCCTCGGCCTGCGCGTAGGTGGCATCGGTGACGGCGCCGAGCAGCACGCCCTCCGGGGGGCGCAGAGAGGCCGCCGTCCCGTCGCGGAACAGCACCGGGGCGGGGTGGGCGGCCTGGGCCCACAGGAGGTCGCCGGAGGCGGGGTCGTAACGGCAGCAGACCGCGCTGCCCAGGGCAGGCTGCGCGGCGGCGTCGAGGAGGTGGTTCAGCCAGCCCATCAGCGGTCCCGGATCGGCCCCCGAGACGGCCATGCCGCGGACCGCGCCCAGCAGCATGGCCATGGTGGAGGTGGCGGTCACTCCGTGCCCGGTGAGGCCGCCGACGGTCAGCAGCGTCCGGCCGCCGGGCAGCTCCATGGCGTCGAACCAGTCGCCGCCGACGAGGCCGCCGGTCGAGGAGGGGAGGTAGTGCCCGGCGAGGTCGAGGACGCCGCCGAAGCCCTGGGCGGCGGGTGCGGCCGGGCCGGCGGGCGGGAACCGCAGGGAGCCGCGCCACGGTGGCAGCACGGCTTCCTGCAGCTCGACCGCAAGCCGGTGCTCCGTCTGCGCGATCTGCCGCAGCCGGTGCGCCGAGTCACGGGTCTCGTGCACCTCCTGCCGGCAGCGCCGCAGTGCGCTGACATCCCGGAGCACGGCCCACATCGAGGCCGTGCAGCCGTCGGAGTCGAGCACCGGCTCGCCCATCATGTGCACCGTGCGCACGGCGCCGTCGCCGCGCACGATGCGGAACTCGCCGTCGATCGGCCTTCCGTCCACCAGGCAGTCGGTGACCATGGCGGTCAGGACGTGCCGGTCCTCCTCCAGCAGCCAGGAGGGGAGCTCGTCGAGGGTCAGCGGGCCGTCCTCGGGCCGCCGCCCGAAGAGCAGGAAGAGCTCCTCGGACCAGGTCGCCTCGTCGGTCAGGAAATTCCACTCCGCGCTGCCCACCCGGCCCGCAGGGGCGCCCGGCCCCGCCTGTCCGCTTCCGTCCGGGCCCGCCTCCTGCGGCCCGGCGGTCAGGGTGGCGGTCGCGGTTCCCTGCGGCAGGGGCTGTCCGTCCAGCCCTTCGCGCAGCTGTCCCAGGTGCTCGCCGAGATTGTCGACGTGGTGGGCGGCGAGCTCGCACAGGGCGCGCTGCCAGCGCAGCGTGGGGTCGTCCGAGCGCTCCGCGTCCGCCGCCGTCTCGCGGCGCACGGCGTCGATGCCGCCTCTGAGCCGCCGGGCCTGCGAGATGAGGGCGTCGACCTGATCGCCCTCGGGCGGCTGTGCGGCGGAACGGTCCGCGGACAGTGGGGACGGCATCACGTACTCCGATACAGGCGGGGCGCGGCCGGATCCGGGGTCCACTGGAACGGCCGGGGTAGGACTGCGGTAACGACTCTTGCACAGTGAGCGAGGGCCTGTAAGGGATTTTGCAATACCCGATACGGTGGTGCTCGCGGCATATGCCACGGGCTACAGTGCGACAAATCAGACACCGCTCGGCGGAATGCTCTGCTCCGGGTAGGCTGCGGGCGCTAGGGAGAACCCGAGTTTCCACAGTTCACCAGGCATAGCGCAGGTGGACACCGGCAAGAATGCCGGACGACGGAAATCCCGTTGCCAGCCGACTCCCCGCACCGGATGCTGACCCCATGTTCGATCCAGACATAGCGCCCAGCGGCACCCTGCTCGGCCTCCTTCAGCGAGGCCGCGGCGACGGGACGCTGCATGCCCTCGCGGCGCCGCGCGCCGAGGCGCTCGCGGCACTGAACCACTGCGTGCTGCACGACCCCCGGCGCGACTGGCAGGTGGAGAACCGCTCCCTTTACTACGCGCGCCTGTTCCTGGACCTCGACGGCGGACTCGGCGAGATCGAACAGCACCTCTTCCACCCGGACGACCTGCTCGACACCGCCGAGGAGCGCACGGGCCTGGCCCTCGCCGTCCTCGGTCACCTCGCCTCCTACGGGCGCGACGACGCCCTCCTGCTGCTGCGCCGCTACGCCGCCACCGGCGGCAACTGGGCCTGGGCCCTCGACGAGCTGGCCCTGCGCGACGACGACGCCGGCCTCACGGCCCTCGCCGCCCCGGTCCTGGCGAGGTTCCCGCACACTCCCGAGGGTGAATCCACGCTCGCCGCGGCCGTGCGCGACGCCTTCGAGCCGCGGCCCTGGAGGCTGTGGGCCGAGGACCGGCGCGCCCCCGTGACCGCCGCCAGGGTGCGCGCCGCTCAGGAACAGGGCTCCTTCGACCGCTGGCAGCGCCAGATGCGCCCCTCCGGCCCCCGGCCGGGCTGGAGCGTGCGCGAGGTCCTGGACTGGGCCCAGGAGGGGCTCGCCCAGTACCCCACCCAGCTCCGGCACGTCCCCGCCACCCGCTGCCTCACCGCGGTCGCGGGCCCCGAGGACCGCGTGGAGATCATCGAGGCCGCCGCCTTCGGCCCGGAGGCCGCGCGCGCCACCGCCCTGCGCTACCTCGCCGAGCACCACGACCCGCAGGCCCTCGACCTCATCGAGGCCGCCGCCGACGACCCCGGCGACCTGGTCGCGGAGGCCGCCGTCACCGCCTTCGAACGGATGCGCAGCACGGCCGCCCTCGAGCGCGCCCGCGCCTGGATCCACCGCGCCGACGCCCTGGGCGCCGCCGCGGCCGGGATGCTCGCCTGCCGGGGCGCCCAGTACGACGCGGCGCTCGTCCTCGGCGCCCTGCGCCGGACGGTGCGCGGCGAGGGCTGCGACGCCCCCGTGCTGTGGGACCTGGTCGACGGCGCCGGCCGCCTGACGATCACCTGCGCCGCGCCCGTCCTGCGCCACGTCTACCGCGAGACGTCCTCCTCCCACCTGCGCGGCCGCGCCGCGCGCGCCCTCGCCGCGACGGACCCCTCGTTCGCCACCGGGTTCGCCGTCGAATGCCTGTGGGACTGCGAGGAGTCCACCCGGGAGCTGGCCGCGCACCACGCGACCACCGCCGACGCCCGCGTCGTCGAGCAGCTGCGCCGGCTGGCCGCCGATCCGGCCGAGGAGGCCGAGGTGCAGACCGCGGTCCGCAGCCGCTTCGAACCGGACGCGCCGGCACTCTGACGCAGCGGACGGTGAGAGGGTGGGGCGCATGTCCATACCCATCGCCTCAACCTCCCGCCGGGCCCTGCTCGTCGCCGCTGCCGCCTTCGCGGTCCAGCCCGCTGCCGCCGCCGCGGCCTCCGCCGCCTCCGCCGGCCCCGTCCGTATCACCGAAGGGCAGGTGGGGGAGGCCGGGCCGGGCGGCGCGATCCTCTACCCCAGCGTGACCAGCTGTCTGACCGTCACCCTCCGGCTGTGCGGCGGCGCCAAGGTCGGCGCCCACGCCAGCTTGTTCCAAGTGCCGGGCGAACTGCGGTCGGACGAGATCCTCGCCGCCGCCGCGCGCCGGGCCGGAGCCCGCCGCGTCACCGCCGTCGAGGTCCGGGGCGCCGTGGGCGCCTGGCACCCCAGTTACTTCACCAAGGCCATCGAGAGCTACGCCGAAGGAGAGGCCGTCCCCTACCCCACGCGCCCCGACCCCGAGGGCCTGGCGCGGGCGGTGGCCGCGGGTCTGGGCCTGCCGCGGCAGGCACGGGTGACGGTCCAGGACGTGCCCGACGGCGATCAGACGGTCGTCTGACGCGAGCGCTCCCGCCCATGGCTTCCGTGCTCCATGTGGCCGATGGTGGGCGGGAACGGCCCTCGGACGGAGACCGCCGCCCAGTGGCGGGGCCGGAAGAGGGCTGGTAGCTGTGGAAGGAGGGGGATCGTCCGTTCGCGGCCGTGGTGTACGGGCCGTTCCACAACCCGACGGCGTCGGGAGCTGGTGGCAGCATGGCGAACGACTTCCATCCGCCCAAGATCAGAATCGTCACCGGCCCGCCGGAGGGCGGCGTCTTCCGGGAGACGACGGCACGGCTGCGGCTCCCCCTCGGCACCGGGATCAGACGTGCGCGGGCCTGGTGGCTGCTGCACCGGGGGATCACCCACGCGCGGCGGTGGCGGAACCCGGGCTGGACGACGCTGGGGATCGTCGCCTCCAGCGTGCTGGCGTTCGCCCTGGCGGTGTGGGGGATCAGGGGCCTGGTGGTCGCGCTGTTCTACAGGAGACCCGTGCATTGGTGGGGCTTCGACCCCGACAAGGGCTGCAAGGCCATCGGTACCTCGTGCGGAGCGGCCAACGGCGTGCTGATGCCGGTGCTCCTGCTGGCCGTCTCGAGCGTGCTCTTCCTGGCCTGGCGGCTCGGCCGGGTCCGCAGGTTCTGCACACACCTGGCGAAGACCGACGCGAGCGCCTTCGTGCAGACGGCGGGCAGCCTCATGGACGAGGTCGTCGGGCGCGACCAGCTGTGCAACGCCATCATGAACAACCTGCGGGACAGAAAGGCCCGGCGCCCCCACATCGTCGTCGGCAGCGTCGGCACGGGCAAGACGGCGCTGCTCGTGCGGCTCGCGGAGAAGCTCGCCGCCAAGGGGGCCGTACCCATCCCCGTACGGCTGCGCGACGCGCAGGGCGACAAGCTGGACTTCTGCGAACTGGCGCGCGCCCGGTTCACCGAGATCGTCCAGCCCGTGGTCCGGTCCGACGGCGAGGTCGACAAGATCTGGCGATGGCTGCGCCAGCGGGCCGACCGGATCGTGATCCTCGCCGACGGCCTCGAGGAGGCCCTCAGCCAGGACCACGCCAGCGGTCAGCGCGACAACCTCATCCGCAAGGCCATCCGCCAGGCGGGCGAGGAAGGGGTTCCCCTGGTCATCGCCTCCCGGCCGCACGACCCGCTGCGCGCGATGCAGGCGGCCATCACGGAGCTCGAACCGCTGAGTGCCGAGGCCGCCCTGCAGTACATCGCCCGCAGCGGCAGCTGGCGCTCGGACCTCATGCTCCTGGACCGTGTGGTGGAGGTCGCCAGGATGTCGGAGTCCCCCATCTATCTGCAGATCGCCAGGGACCTGCACGGCCAGGACCTCCTGGAGCCGCTGTGGACGGAGGGCGGGACCACCGATCCGATGCTGCACGACACCTGGGAGCTGCGGGCCGACCTCCTCGAGCGGTGGACCGACGCGCTCGTCGACGGTGACGTCCACCCCGAGCTGCCCATCGACCGGGACACCAGGGCGGCGGTGGTCTGCCACATGTCCGCCCTCGCGTGCGTCGGTCTGGCCGCGGACCGGGCGGAGGTCGGCCTCTGTGAGCTCGATCCCTGCGTCGGCGGCGCCCCGGACGGTGCGGGCGGCGAGCGGGCGGCGCGGCCGGTCGTTCGCGAGTGGAACAAACGCGTCGCCCAGGAGCTGGACTGGCACATGGGCGCCCTGCGACTGCCCCTCGACGCCCTGCGGAGCCAGTCGGGTCCCGCCGGCGGCCGGTGGAACGGGCCGTCCGCCACCACCGGCAAGCTGCGGCTGGAGGGCCCCAAGGTCGACCTGCGGCTCGCCGCGACATGGGGCGCGCGTATGGGACTGGTCCACGAGTACGGCCGGAAGGCCCGCTTCCAGCACAGCGTCATGCAGGCCTACCTCGGCTCCCGCTTCCTGGGCAGGATGCTCGACAACCCCGTGCGGCAGTCACCGGCCAGCGGTCTGGACCTGAGCGCTCCGCGGTCGTCGGAGCCGTTCACGGTCGAGCAGTTCTCCGAGGTGCTGCGCAGCGGCGGCCGTGAGCTGCTCGTCGCCCTCACCCTGTACTCCCGTTCCCTGGACAGCCGGTGGCGGTACGACGGACAGTCGGCCTGCACCCGGCGTTCGGTCTCCGCGGTCCGCGACTTCCTGCGGGCCGAGGCCGGGAAGCTGATGCGGGACGCGGACCGGAACCAGGAGCTGAGCAAGGGGCACGAGCCGGCCGGCGACACCCGCCGGGACCACGACGCCCGTGGCAGTGCGCGCCTGAGGGCCCTGCACATCTTCGGGACCGCCGTGGAGATCGACAGCGTGGACGCCGCACCGGCGCAGGACGAGATCCTCCGCGAGATCAAGGGACACTGGGCGACCTTCGGATGGGGCGAGGACCCGGAGGTGCTCCGGGAGGCGAAACTGACGCTCGTACGCCAGTGCGGCGCGGCGGCGCGGCGGGTGGCCGTCGCCCCCACCGGCCGGCCGGCGTACGGGACGCTGTTCGAGATCGGCAGCGAGGAACCCGACTACCGGGTGCGGGCGGCGATCGCGCAGGAGATAGGCGCCGGAGGAGAGAAGGCGTACACAGCGCTGAAGGTCTACCCGAGCCTGCACGACTCCGAGTTCGAGGTGAGCACCGACCGTCCGGACAAGCCGCCCGAGGACCCCGAGGCGTACATGGAGCAGCTGACCCCGATGGCGGACCGGGCGGACCGGGACCAGCGGGCCGTGCTGCGGGTACTGACCCGAAGGCGGCAGCGGTTCGAACAGCTCTACGCCGAGAACGAGGCACTGAAGGAGAAGCAGAGCTGGTACCGCACCACCCTGTGCGCCTGGGTGCTGCCCATGCTCGTCGGCTCGGCCCTGATGGCCCGGCACCTCGGCAGTCCCCGCGACGACCTGGAGAAGTGGGTGGCCGAGGCGACCGGCACGCCCTCCTCCCCGGACGGTGCCGTCCCCGGCACCCACTTCGCACTCGGCGTGACGCTGGCGCAGGGCTTCAAGTACGCCGCCAACCAGCGGCCGGATCCGCGGGCCGACCGCGAGGCCCGCCAGTTCCTCGTCAAACAGGCCCAGGACATGCTGCGGCGCAGCACCTTCTGGTACACGCGCCTGACGCTCCTGCACGCGCTGACGCTCTGGGCCCTGCCCGACGACGTCACCGAGGCCCAGCCCCTCCGCGGCCAGGGCGCCGACCCCCGGGCCATGGTCCGTGAGTGGCTGGCACTGCCCGAGGGCCAGGAGGAGCACCCGCTCGTCAAGGCCGCCGGCGAACTGGCCGTACGCGCCCTGCAGACCCGGCGCCCCGAGCGGTTCCTGTGGATCGACGAGGCCGGCGTCGCCTCCGAGGTCGGCACCGAGGTCGGTCCGCCCGGCGAACAGCGCGCCCACAACCTCTGGATCCCGCCCTCCACCGGCTGGAGCACGCTCGACCCCATCGCCCAGCAGCTCCTGGCGGACGTCCTCCTGCTCGCCATCCTCGGCGAACGGGGCTACCGCCCCAAGGACCTCTTCCACCTGCTCGACCGCAACTGCCCCGGAAACACCCGGCTTCCCTCCTGCCTCAGCTGCGACCGTGCCCGGCTCGATCCCGTCCGCGCGGTCGAACGCACCGCGCAGCCCGGGTCCAACTGCACGGACAAGTGCCGCATGAAGATGTGCCCCTACCCCGCCAAGGCGGAGAACCTGCGTCTGGAGTTCAGCGAGGTCTTCTGCCTCCACCAGGGCGACCTGCTGCGCACCTGGCGCCCGCGGGACTGGCTCTTCCTGCGCTTCCGCCGCGAGGCACCCTGGCAACGCAAGGTGCCGGTGGCCGGCATGCGCCGCTTCTGGGACCAGATGGGTGACCGGGCCCGCGACATCGCGCCCGGCGCTTCCGACTCCTCCCGGTGACTCCGACGGGGCAAAGGAGCGGCGCCGAGGGCGGAAGTCTTCAGTCCGCCGTGTCCGGAGCGGGGCTCGGGGACGGCTTCGGCAGCGGCCTGGGGCCGGGCTCCGGCGGCTCGGGCCGCGGGACCGGCTCGGGGTCCGGAAACGGCGGCGGTGCCGGGTCGGGCAGGGGCGAGGTGCCGTTCGTCTGTCCTGTCATGCGTCCACCTTCACCCGCTCCGCGCGCTCCCGCCCGCCGAGCCGCATCGTCGGCCGGACCACTACTGGCCGGAATGCGGTGGGTATTTCCCTTGACTGTTCGGCGGCGAAAAGAGGACGCTGATGTGTGCGTATGCCAGCGATATCGAAGACCAGCTCCCGTGTGAAGAGGTGAAGAGCCGATGGCTCAGGCTTCCGCAGTATCGCTCGGAAATGCCGCATCAACCGATCCCACTCTTCTGCATATTGTCATGCCGGTACTGAACGAGATGCCGGCCGGACCCCTGCGCACCTCCCTCTCCTCGGCATTCACCGAGGAGAGGGAAGCCCTGCGGACCATCGAGGAGAGCTTCGTCCTCCTCACGTCGAAGCCGCACGACCCGGAGCACCTCAAGCGCTTCTTCCAGAGCTGGTCCCAGACCAACAACTCGGCGGCCAGCGTCTCCGGACTGGCCTGCCGCATCACCCTCAAGGCCCGTGAGCTGCCCGGCGACGCCGAGCAGCTCGCCCACTACCGCGTCGTCGACAGCCTGCAGCGCATCACCGACGAGGACTTCGGCGCCCGCGGCGAGATCCTCCACGCCGACCTCTACCACCGCATGGCCACCGCCGTCTGCGGCGACGACTCCTGGCAGCTGCTGCGCTACCGCTCGGCCGCCGCCCGGGAGTTCCGCGCCCGCCTCGGAAAACAGCGGCTGCGCGAGCGGAACCTGCTCACCGGCCTGCTGCACACACTCATCCATGAGGTCTA
>NZ_JBFADG010000030.1:0-67117 GCF_040641275.1 Streptomyces sp. NPDC021096
CGTGACGGGTGAGGTGGCATCCGCGGAGCTGGTCTGCAGCCCGGACTACTGGGTGCGCCACGTCCGCGAGGCCGTCCGCTTCGCCGACGGTGTGACGGCCCTGGCCGAGGCCGGTGCGACCGCGTTCCTCGAGGTGGGTCCGGACGGCGTGCTCGCCGCCATGGCCCAACAGAGCCTTGACGACCACGAGGCCGTCGTCGTCCCCGCCCTGCGCAAGGACCGCCCCGAAGAAACCGCCCTGCTCACCGCCCTCGCCCGGCTCCACGTCGCAGGCATCGGCATCGACTGGGCGGCCTGCTTTGCCGGTATGGGCGCCCGTCGGGTGGATGTCCCGACCTATGCCTTCCAGCACGAGCGGTACTGGCCCACGCTGACGGCCGATCTCGGCGACGTGACTGCCGCAGGCCTCATGCCGGCCGAGCACCCGCTGCTGGGTGCGGCCGTCGCACCGGCCGGTTCGGACGGTGTGCTGTTCACGGGCCGCCTGTCGCTCAACACGCACGCATGGCTCAAGGACCATGCGGTGGGCGGGGCGGTCGTGTTCCCCGCAGCGGCCTTCCTCGAACTCGCCATCCGCGCCGGCGACCAGGTCGGATGCGGCCGGGTCGAGGAACTCGCCCTCGGTACGCCCCTGGTGCTCACCGACGACGGCGCCGTGTTGGTGCAGGTATGGGTGGGCGCTCCCGACGCGTCGGGAGCCCGTGAGGTGAGCCTCTACTCGCAGGCCACGGATGCCATGGATCAGGCGTGGACCGAGCACGCCACGGGTGTTCTCTCCTCGGGTGAGCGGATCGCGACGTTCGACGGTACGGTCTGGCCGCCGCAGGGCGCGACGGCTGTGGACCTGGAGGACTTCTACGACCGCCTCGAGTACGGGCCGGCCCTCCAGGGCCTGCGTGCGGCATGGGTGCGAGGCGACGAGACGTTCGCCGAGGTCGTACTCCCGGGCGAGGTGTCCGGCGATGCCGACCGGTACGGGCTCCACCCGGCCTTGCTGACGGCGGCGGTGCAGGCCGCGACCGGGTTCGCCGGAGCCGGAGCCGAGGGCGCGGGCGAGGAGCAGACGGCCGAGCTGCTGCCGTCTGCCTGGAGCGGTGTCTCACTGCACGCCGGTGGCGCGTCCACGGCGCGGGTGCGTATCGCCAGGACCGGCGACGACTCGGTGTCGATCGCGGTGATCGACGGCGCCGGTGCCCCAGTGCTGTCGGTGGACTCGCTGGTGCTGCGCGCACCGTCCGCGCCGCAGGAGCAGGCGGCCCGTGGTGACCGGCACGGCTCCCTGTTGCGGCTGGAGTGGATTCCGGCTCCGCAGGTACAGGAGACCGAAGGGCTCCGGTGTGTGGCGCTCGGCACCGACGGGTTCGGAGCGGGCATCGCTACGATCGGCTCCCTCTCCGAGCTCGGGAGTGACGAAGCACAGCCGGTGCCGGACCTGGTGCTGGTTCCGGTCCCGGCCGAGGGCGACGAGGTGCCCGGCGCGGTGCATGACGCCACCGCACGGGTCCTGCGACTGGTCCAGGAATGGCTGGCACAGGAGCGCTTCTCGGCGTCCCGGCTCGTGTTCGTCACCCGTAACGCCGTGTGTGCCCATGAGGGCGATGCGGTGCAGGACCTGGCGGCCGGCGCTGCCTGGGGTCTGCTGCGTGCTGCCCAGTCGGAGAACCCCGACCGGTTCGTGCTCCTCGACATCGCGGGGAACGACGCCTCGCCTGCGCTGACGGATGCCCTTCCGGTCCTCCCGCTCCTGCCCGGTCTGTTGACCACCGGCGATGCCCAGTTCGTGGTGCGCGGGGGACAGGTACGGGTCGGACGGCTGGCGCGCCTCACGACGGGCGCGGTGTCGACTCCGGAATGGGCTCCCGAAGGGACGGTGCTGATCACCGGTGGTACCGGTGGTCTCGGTGGCGAGCTCGCACGGCACTTGGTGGCCGAGCGCGGTGTGAAGCACCTGTTGCTGGTGAGCCGCCGTGGTGTGGAGGCACCGGGTGCGGTGGAGCTGCGGGCTGAGCTGATTGCTCAGGGAGCCGACGTTTCAGTCGTGGCATGCGATGTCGCTGATGCGAGTGCCGTTGCGGATCTGCTGGCGGGAGTCCCGTCGGAGCATCCGCTGACCGCGGTGATTCACACGGCGGGTGTGCTGGACGACGGCGTGGTGACGTCGTTGTCGCCGGAGCGTCTCTCGGCTGTGCTGCGGCCGAAGGTGGATGCGGCGTGGAACCTTCACCGGGCCACTCAGGGTCTCGACCTGGCCGCGTTCATCACGTACTCCTCCATCTCGGGTGTGATGGGCAGTGCGGGCCAGGGCAACTACGCCGCCGGCAATGTCTTCCTCGACGTACTGGCCCAATTCCGCAGGTCGCAGGGGCTGGCGGCGCAGTCCTTGGCGTGGGGCGCGTGGGCGCAGACCAGCGGCATGACGGGCACGCTGTCCGAGGCCGACATGCAGCGCATCGCGGCCTCCGGCGTCCCCCCGCTGTCGGTGGAGCAGGGCCTGGCCCTGTTCGACGCCGCCACGGCGTCCGACGAGGCGTACATCGTGCCCATCGGCCCGGCTCCGGCCGGCGGCACCGCGCGCATGCGCGGTCAGGTGCCGGCAGTGCTGCGGGGCTTGATCAAGGGAGCCCGGCGTGCGGCCGCGACGGCCGCCGGAGGTGCCGGTACGGCGGCGACGCTCGCACGCCAGCTCCTGGCCATGGGCGAGGAGGAGCGCGGCCGGTTCGCCGCGGACCTCGTACGAACCGAAGCCGCGGCCGTCCTCGGACATGCCTCCGCCAAGGCGATCGACGTGGGCCGGGAGTTCAGGGAACTGGGCTTCGACTCACTGACCGCGCTGGAGCTGCGCAATCGTCTGACCGTCGTCACCGGCCTCAGGCTCCCGGCAACCCTGATCTTCGACTACCCCACCCCCACCACGCTCGCCAGGCACCTCGCCGGAGAGCTGCTGGACGAGCACGCGGACGCGGACACTGCGGACACTGGCGTTGCCGTGGACGCCCGACGATTCGCCGACGAGCCGATCGCCATCGTCGGGATGGCGTGCCGGATGCCCGGTGGGGTGCGTTCGCCGGAAGACCTCTGGCAGATGCTCCTGGAGGGGCAGGACGCGATCGGCGGCTTCCCCACGGACCGGGGCTGGGACCTGGACGCGCTGTTCGGCAGCAATCCGGAAGGCCGAGGCGTCAGCGCCACGCGACGCGGCGGGTTCCTCCAGGGAGTGGGGGAGTTCGACGCCGGGTTCTTCGGGATCTCGCCGCGCGAAGCGCTGGCGATGGACCCCCAGCAACGGTTGCTGCTCGAGACCACCTGGGAAGCGATCGAACGCGCGGCGATCGACCCCGCGGCTCTGCGGGGGAGCAGCACCGGTGTCTTCGTCGGCACCACCGGCCAGGACTACGCCACGCTGGTGATGAATTCCCGGGAGGACGTGGAGGGCCACGCGAGTACCGGCCTCGCCAACAGCGTCATTTCCGGGCGCCTTTCCTACACGTTCGGTTTCGAAGGACCGGCGGTCACGGTCGACACCGCCTGTTCCTCCTCACTTGTGGCGCTGCACCTCGCCTCGCAGTCGTTGCGCAACGGCGAGACCTCGCTCGCCCTGGCCGGCGGTGTGACGGTCCTGTCCACGCCCATGAGCTTCGCGGGCTTCAGCCGCCAGGGTGGCCTGGCCACGGACGGCCGGTGCAAGGCGTTCGCCGACGCGGCCGATGGCACGGGCTGGTCCGAGGGTGTCGGTGTGCTGGTGCTGGAGCGGTTGTCGGATGCGCGGCGTAATGGTCACCGTGTGCTGGCTGTGGTGCGTGGTTCTGCGGTTAATCAGGATGGCGCGTCGAATGGTTTGACGGCGCCTAATGGTCCGTCGCAGCAGCGGGTGATTCGCCAGGCGTTGGCGAGTGGTGGGTTGTCGGCTGCGGATGTCGATGTGGTTGAGGCGCACGGTACGGGTACGACGTTGGGTGATCCGATCGAGGCTCAGGCGCTGCTGGCGACGTATGGCCAGGAGCGGCCGGAGGAGCGGCCGTTGTGGCTGGGTTCGGTGAAGTCGAACCTTGGTCATACGCAGGCCGCGGCCGGTGTCGCGGGTGTGATCAAGATGGTCATGGCGATGCGGCACGGTGTGCTGCCGAAGACGCTGCACGTGGACGCTCCGTCCTCGCACGTGGACTGGTCGGCGGGCGCGGTGGAGCTTTTGACGGAGCACACGTCGTGGCCCGAGGTGGACCGGCCGTGGCGCGCGGGCGTGTCGTCGTTCGGGCTGAGCGGGACGAACGCGCATGTGGTGCTGGAGCAGGCGGGCCCGGCCGAGGCCCTCGCTGAGCAGCAGCCCGCAGCGTCGCAGACCCCGTCGCCTGCAGTGGTGCCGTGGCTGGTGTCGGCGAAGTCCGAGGATGCGCTGGCGGAGCAGCTGGAGCGGGTGTCGGCGTTGGAGGGGCTGTCCCCGGCCGATGTGGGCTTCTCCCTGGCGACGGGCCGGTCGACGTTTGGACAGCGTGCGGTGCTGCTGGCTGATGGTGATGCTGTCACCGAGGTGGCGCGTGGCGCGGCGACGGGTGACCGGACGCTGGCTGTCCTCTTCTCGGGGCAGGGTTCGCAGCGGGTGGGGATGGGTCGTGAGTTGTACGGCCGGTTCCCGGTGTTCGCGGAGGCGCTGGATGCGGTGCTGGAGCGGATGGACGGCTCGCTGCGGGAGGTGCTGTTCGGCGATGACACAGCAGAGCGGCTGAACGAGACCGGGTTTACGCAGCCTGCGCTGTTCGCGGTCGAGGTGGCGCTGTTCCGTCTCGTAGAGTCCTGGGGCGTACGCCCGGACTTTGTGGCCGGTCATTCCATCGGTGAGATCGCTGCCGCGCATGTCGCCGGGGTGCTGTCTCTGGACGATGCGTGCGCTCTTGTTGATGCCCGGGCGCGGTTGATGCAGGCGCTGCCTGCCGGCGGTGCGATGGTCGCGGTCCAGGCGGCCGAGGCCGAGGTGGCTGACCGTCTTGTCGAGGGTGTCTCCATCGCAGCGGTCAACGGCCCCAAGGCGGTCGTCATCGCCGGTGACGAAGCCGCGGTGCTCCGGATCGCGGAGAAGTTTGCCGCCGAGGGCCGCAAGACGCAGCGTCTGTCGGTCAGCCACGCTTTCCACTCCCCGCTGATGGATCCGATGTTGGAGGAGTTCCGGCAGGTCGCGTCGACGCTGTCCTACTCCGCGCCGAAGATCCCGCTCGTATCGAACGTGACGGGTGAGGTGGCATCCGCGGAGCTGGTCTGCAGCCCGGACTACTGGGTGCGCCACGTCCGCGAAGCCGTCCGCTTCGCCGACGGCGTGCAGACGCTCGCCGACGCCGGTGCGACCGCGTTCCTCGAGGTGGGCCCGGACGGCGTGCTCGCCGCCATGGCCCAGCAGAGCCTTGACGACCACGAGGCTGTCGTCGTCCCCGCCCTGCGCAAGGACCGGCCGGAGGAGACCTCGCTGCTCACCGCCCTCGCCCGGTTGCACGTGGCGGGCGTCGACGTGGACTGGTCGGCCCTCTTCACCGGCACCGGCGCCCGCCGCGTCGACCTGCCGACGTACGCCTTCCAGCACGAGCGCTACTGGCCCAGGCCCGCTGCCTACACGGGTGATGTGACGTCCGCCGGTCTCCGGCCCGCCGAGCATCCGCTCCTTGGCGCGGCGATCGCACTGGCGGGCTCCGAAGGCGCGTTGTTCACGGGCAGGCTTTCGCTGCAGACCCACGCGTGGCTCTCCGAGCACACGGTCGGCGGTGCTGTGGTCTTCCCGGCCTCCGGGTTCCTGGAGCTGGCCGTCCGCGCCGGCGACCAGGTCGGTTGCGACCGGGTCGAAGAGCTCGGTCTCACCGAGCCGCTCGTCCTGGCAGAGGGCGACGCCGTGGTCCTCCAGGTCCGCGTGGGTGCCCCGGACGAGTCCGGGGCCCGCGAGGTGAGCTTCTACTCCCGCCCCGAAAGCGCCGACGACGACCAGGCGTGGACCGGGCACGCCAGTGGTGTGCTGGCCGCGGGCGAGCTGACTGCCGAGTTCGACGCGTCGGTCTGGCCGCCGCAGGGTGCTGTCGCCGTCGATCTGGCGGGCTTCTACGACGACGCGACCGACATCGGTCCGGTGTTCCAGGGGCTGCGTGCCGTCTGGACGCTGGGCGACGAGGCATATGTCGACATCGCGCTGCCGGACCAGGCGGACGATGCCCAGTACTTCGGGCTTCACCCGGCGCTCCTGGAAGCGATGGTGCAGGCCGTCGGGTTCGCGGGACTGGACGACGAGGAGCAGCAGCTCACCGCACAGTCGTGGAACGGCGTCTCGCTCCACGCCGCCGGCGCCTCGGCCGTACGGGCACGCATTGCGAGGACCGGGGAGAACTCGGTGTCGATCGCGGCGGTCGACGGCTCCGGTGCTCCGGTGCTGTCGGTGGAATCGCTGGCCCTGCGGGTCCTCCCGGATGCCGAAGTGTCCACTGCCCGCGGCGCCGACGAAGGTTCGCTGCTGAGGCTGGAGTGGGTGCCGGCACCGGAAGGCAACGCTTCCGAAGGCGTCCGCTACGGAACCGTGGCTGTCGGCGCCGAGGGACTGGCTGCTCTGGACGGGCCGGTTCCGGAGCTGGTCCTGGCCTCCGTGCCCCGTATGGGCAGCGACGCCGCCGGCGATGACGTACCCGCGACGGTGCACGAGCTCACGGCCCGGGTGCTGGGCCTGCTGCAGGAGTGGCTCGCCGAGAGCCGGTTCGCCGCGTCGCAGCTGGTGTTCGTGACCCGCGGCGCCGTCTCCGCTCACGCCGGCGACGGCGTCGAGGACCTGGCAGCGGCCGCGGTCCGGGGCCTGGTGCGCTCGGCGCAGTCGGAGAACCCCGGGCGGTTCGTCCTGCTCGACGTCGAGGACGCCGAGGATGTCGAGGACGCCGCCCAGGTACTGCCGGGCCTGCCGGCGCTCCTGGCTGCGGGCGACGCCCAGTTCGTCGTACGGGACGGGATGCTGCACGTCGGCCGGCTCGCCCGTGTCACGGCCGAGGAGACGGCGGTCCCCGCATGGGATGCGGAGGGCACCGTACTGATCACCGGTGGCACGGGTGGGCTCGGCGGCGAGCTGGCACGGCATCTCGTCACCCGGCGCGGTCTGAAGCACCTGCTGCTGGCGAGCCGGCGCGGCGCGAACGCCCCGGGCGCAGTGGAGTTGCGGGCCGAGCTGATCGCCCAGGGCGCCGACGTGACGATCAGCGCGTGCGACACCGCCGACGCGGACGCCGTCGCCGAGTTGGTGGCGGGGGTTCCGGCGGAGCACCCGCTGACCGCCGTGATCCACACGGCCGGTGTCCTCGACGACGGCGTGGTGACCTCCCTGACGCCTAAGCGTCTGTCGGCCGTGCTGCGGCCGAAGGTGGACGCGGCGTGGAACCTTCACCAGGCGACCAAGGGCCTCGACCTCGCCGCGTTCATCACGTACTCCTCCATCTCGGGTGTGATGGGCAGCGCCGGTCAGGGCAATTACGCCGCCGGCAACGTCTTTCTCGACGCCCTCGCCCAGCACCGTGCCGCCCAGGGTCTGTCCGCGCAGTCCCTGGCGTGGGGTGCGTGGGCGCAGGGGAGCGGCATGACGGGCACGCTGTCCGAGGCGGAGATGCAGCGCATCGCGGCCTCCGGCGTTCCCCCGCTGTCGGTGGAGCAGGGCCTGGCGCTGTTCGACGCCGCCACGGCGTGCGACGAGAGCCACCTTGTCCCCATCGGCCCCACCTCCGGTGCCAGGCGGGTGCGGGGCGACGTCCCCGCGCTGCTCCGGGGCCTGGTGAAGAGTGCCCGCCGGTCGGCCGCTTCCACGGCCGGCGGAGCGGCCACCGCGGTCATGTTCACCCGGCGGCTCCGGGAAATGCCGGAAGAGGAACGACCCGGATTCGTGGTCGACCTCGTACGGACCGAAGCCGCCGCCGTCCTCGGCCACGCCTCCTCCAAGGCGGTCGAAGCGAAACGGGAATTCCACGACCTGGGTTTCGATTCGCTGACTGCTGTGGAATTGCGCAACCGACTGTCCACGGCGACAGGACTGCGTCTCTCCGCCACCTTGGTATTCGACTACCCGACCCCCGCCAACCTGGCCGACCACCTCGTCTCGCAGCTCGTGGGCGAGGAGAGCGCCGGGGAAAGCCCCTCACTCCTGGCGGAAATCGACCGCCTGGACTCCACGCTTGCCGCGAGCGAGCCGGACGCCCTCACCAGGGCGGCGGTCGCCAACCGGCTGCTCCACATATTGGAGAAGTGGCGAGAGGGCGACGCGGAAACCACCGGTGCCCATGTCACCGAGCGGATCGAATCCGCCAGCACCGATGAAATTTTCGACTTCATCGACAACGAGCTCGGCCGTCTGAGCGATCGCTGATCCGGCCTCATTATTCACAGGGAAGGTTCCTCGTCATGTCGAACGACAGCAAGCTCGTTGACTACCTCAAGTGGGTCACGGCCGACCTGCACCAGACCCGCCAACGGCTGCTGGAAGTCGAGTCCGGCAAGCAGGAGCCGATCGCGATCGTAGGGATGGCCTGCCGGCTCCCCGGCGGGGTGCAGTCACCGGAAGAGCTCTGGAAGCTGCTGGACGAGGGCCGGGACGGAATCTCGGAATTCCCCACCGACCGTGGGTGGAACATCGACGCTCTCCGTGGTGACGGCAACGGCAGCAGCGCGACCGCCGAGGGCGGATTCGTCGACGCCGGTGCGTTCGACGCGGGCTTCTTCGGAATTTCGCCGCGCGAGGCGGTGGCGATGGACCCGCAGCAGCGTCTGCTGCTGGAAACGTCATGGGAGGCGTTCGAGCGGGCCGGAATCGACCCCTCGGGCCTGCGCGGCAGCCGGACGGGCGTGTTCGTCGGCACGAACGGCGTCGATTACGCGGGCGTCGTGATGAACTCCCGCGAGGACACGGAAGGCCACGCCGGCACCGGCCTGGCGAGCAGCGTGATTTCCGGACGCGTGTCGTACACCTTCGGGCTCGAAGGTCCCGCGGTGACGGTCGACACGGCATGTTCGTCATCCCTCGTGGCCCTGCACATCGCTTCCCACGCGCTGCGCAACGGCGAGTGCTCGCTGGCGCTGGCCGGCGGTGTGACGGTCCTGTCGACGCCGATGGGATTCGCCGGCTTCAGCCGCCAGGGTGGCCTGGCCACGGACGGCCGGTGCAAGGCGTTCGCCGACGCGGCCGACGGCACCGGCTGGTCCGAAGGCGTCGGCGTGCTCGTACTGGAGCGGCTGTCCGACGCCCGCCGCAACGGGCACAAGATCCTCGCCGTGGTGCGCGGTTCGGCCGTCAACCAGGACGGTGCGTCCAACGGGCTCACCGCCCCCAACGGCCCCTCCCAGCAGAGGGTCATCCGCCAGGCCCTCGCCAGCGCGGGCCTGGCGACCGGCGACGTCGACGTCGTCGAGGCCCACGGCACCGGCACGACCCTCGGTGACCCGATCGAGGCCCAGGCGCTCCTGGCCACGTACGGGCAGGACCGCGACCCCGAGCGGCCGCTGCTGCTGGGCTCGGTCAAGTCGAACATCGGTCACACCCAGGCGGCGGCCGGCGTCGCGGGCATCATCAAGATGGTCCTGTCGATGCAGCACGGCGTGCTGCCCAAGACACTGCACGTGGACCGGCCTTCCACGCACGTCGACTGGTCGGCGGGCGCGGTGGAGCTGCTGACCGGGCGCACTCCGTGGCCCGAGGCCGACAGGCCGTGGCGAGCGGGCGTGTCGTCCTTCGGCATCAGCGGCACCAACGCGCACGCCATCATCGAGCAGGCCCCGGCAGCCGAAGCGGCGACCGACCCCACAGCCGGAGCGCCCGCCGCGGCCGACTCCGACGCCTCGCAGCCCGCACCGGCCGCCGCGGCCGCGCCCACGGTCGTGCCGTGGCTGGTGTCGGCGAAGACCGAGGACGCGCTGGCCGCCCAGCTGGAGCGCATCACGGCACTCACCGACCGGTCACCGGTCGACGTGGGCTTCTCACTGGCCACCGGCAGGTCCACCTTCGCGCACCGCGCCGTTCTGCTGGCCGGCGATACCGGGATCACCGAGGTCGCGCGGGGCGTCGCCCCGGACACGCCTGCCGGCAAGTCGGCCTTCCTCTTCTCGGGACAGGGTTCCCAGCGCCCCGGCATGGGCCGGGACCTCTACGCCCGGTTCCCGGTCTTCGCCGAGGCCCTGGACGCGGTGACCGCAAGCCTGGACGCCGAACTGGAGCGTCCGTTGCGCGAGGTGCTCTTCGCCGAGGCAGGCACGCCCGAGGCGGACCTGCTGGACCGCACGGGCTTCACCCAGCCCGCGATGTTCGCCATCGAAGTGGCCCTCTACCGCCTGGTGGAGTCCTGGGGCCTGCGCCCGGACTTCGTCGCCGGCCACTCCATCGGCGAGATCGCGGCGGCCCACGTCGCCGGCGTCCTCTCGCTCCAGGACGCGTGCACCCTCGTCGCGGCCAGGGCGCGGCTGATGCAGGCACTGCCCACGGGCGGGGCCATGGTCGCCGTCCAGGCCACCGAGGCCGAGGTGACCGGGCGCCTGGTCGACGGCGTGGCGATCGCGGCGGTCAACGGACCGGACTCGCTCGTCATCGCCGGCGACGAGACCGCGGTGCTGGGCGTCGCCGAGCGGCTCGCGGCCGAGGGCCGCAAGACGCTGCGACTTACGGTGAGCCACGCGTTCCACTCGCCTCTGATGGACCCCATGCTGGAGGACTTCCGGCAGGTCGTATCCGGGCTCTCCTTCTCGGCACCGCGGATCCCGGTCGTGTCGAACGTGACCGGTGAACTGGCCACGGAAGAGCTCGTGTGCAGCCCCGAGTACTGGGTTCGCCACGTCCGCGAGACCGTCCGCTTCACGGACGGCGTGCAGGCACTCGCCGAGGCGGGCGTCACCACGTTCCTGGAGCTCGGCCCGGACGGCGTGCTGGCGGCCATGGCGCAGCACAGCCTGGGCGAAGCCGCCGAGAACGCGGTGGTCGTACCCGCGCTGCGCAAGAACCGCCCCGAAGAGACCGCCCTGCTCATCGCGCTCGCGCGACTGCACGTCGCGGGCGTCGAAGCGGACTGGTCCCAGCTGTTCGCCGGCACCGGCGCCCGCCGGGTGGACCTGCCGACGTACGCCTTCCAGCACGAGCGGTACTGGCCGCGGCCGGCCGCCCTGACGGGCGATGTGACGGGCGCGGGCCTGTCCCCGGCGGAACACCCGCTGCTGGGCGCGACCCTGGCCCTCGCGGACTCGGACGAGGTGCTGTTCACCGGCAGGCTGTCCCCCCACACGCACCCCTGGCTCGCCGACCACGTCGTGGACGGCAAGATCCTCTTCCCCGGCACCGGATTCCTGGAACTGGCGATGCGCGCCGCGGACCAGGTCGGCTGCGACCGGGTCGAGGAGTTCACGCTCGTCGCTCCGCTGGTGCTGACCGAGGCGAGCGCCGCACTCGTGCAGGTGCTCGTCGGCGCCCCCGACGAGGCGGGCGCCCGCACCGTGAGCCTCTACGCCCGCCCGGAGGACGCCGAGGACCAGGCGTGGACCGAACACGCCACCGGTCTGTTGGGCACCGGCGAGCGGGTGGCGGAGTTCGACGCCTCCGTCTGGCCGCCCCAGAACGCGGTGGTCGTCGACCTCGAAGGGTTCTACGAGCGGACCCAGTACGGCCCGGTCTTCCAGGGACTGCGCTCGGTCTGGCTCCGCGACGACGAGGTCTTCATCGAAGCGGCCCTGACCGGCGACGCGGCCGGCGAGGCCGAGAGCTTCGGCATGCACCCGGCGCTGCTGGACGCGGTGTTGCACGCCCACGGCGTCGCCGGCGTGGGCGACGCGGAGCACGCGCTCATGCCCTTCGGCTGGAGCGGTGTGTCGCTGCACGCCCACGGCGCCTCGGTCGTACGGGCCCGCATGGTCAAGCTCGGCGAGGACTCGGTGTCCATCGCGGTCGCCGACGTCGAGGGCGCTCCGGTGCTGACGGTCGAGACGCTGGCGATGCGGGCGCGACAGGCCGTGGAGGCGCCCGCCCCGCGCCGGGCCGAGCAGGACTCGCTGCTCCGGCTGGAGTGGGTGCCGGCCCCGGAGACGCAGCCGCGCGAGGGCACCCGATGGGTGTCGTTGGGTGCCGACGGCTTCGCGGACGCTGCCACGATCGCTTCCCTGGCGGAGGCCGCGGGCGACGAGGACCTGGTGCTCGTCCCCGTCCCGTGCAGCGGCGCCGATGTGTCCGGCGCGGTGCACGAGCTGACGGCCCGGGTGCTCGGACTGGTCCAGGAGTGGCTGACGGAGGAGCGGTTCGCCGCCTCGCGCATGGTGTTCGTGACGCGCAACGCCGTGTCGGCCACGGACGGCGAGTCCGTCGACGACCTCGCGGCGGCTGCGGTGTGGGGTCTGGTGCGCTCGGCGCAGTCGGAGAACCCCGGTCGCTTCGCGCTCCTCGACGTCGACGGCGCCGACGACGACTTCCCGGGTCTGCTGATGGGCCTGCCGGGGCTGCTCGCAGCCGGTGACCAGCAGTTCGTCGTGCGGGACGGCGACCTGCGGGTGGGCCGGCTGGCCCGTACGGCCTCCGGGGGCGGCCTGCTGCCTCCGGCCGGTGAGCCGTGGCGGCTGGATGCCGGGGCCAAGGGCAGCCTCGACGGGCTGGTACTGGCGCCCTGCACCGAGGTACTGGAGCCGCTCGCTCCGGGCCAGGTCCGCCTGGAGGTCCAGGCCGCCGGACTGAACTTCCGCGACGTCCTCAACGCACTGGGCATGTACCCGGGTGAGGCCGGCCTGCTGGGTGCCGAGGCCGCCGGTGTGGTGGCGGAGGTCGGGCCGGGCGTCACCGGACTCGCTGTCGGCGACCGGGTGATGGGCATGGTGCCGGGCGGCTTCGGTCCGATGGCTGTGGTGGATGAGCGGTATGTGGTGGGAGTGCCGGAGGGTTGGTCGGGGGTGGAGGCGGCTTCGGTGCCGCTGGTGTTCCTGACGGCTCTGTACGCGTTGAAGGATCTGGCCGGTCTGCGGGCGGGTGAGTCGATCCTGATTCACGCCGGTGCCGGTGGTGTCGGCATGGCGGCGATTCAGTTCGCGCAGCATGTGGGTGCCGAGGTGTTCGCGACGGCGAGTGAGGGTAAGTGGGAGACCCTGCGTGAGCTGGGTATTCCGGATGATCACATTGCGTCGTCCCGGTCGACTGACTTCGAGGAGCGGTTCCGGCAGGTCACCGGTGGCCGTGGTGTGGACGTGGTGCTGAACGCGCTGGCGGGCGAGTTCGTGGACGCGTCGCTGCGGTTGATGGCGCCGGGCGGTCGTTTCCTGGAGATGGGCAAGACCGACATCCGTGACCCCGAGGCCCTGACCGGGGTGCGTTACCGCGCCTTCGACCTCGCCGAGGCGGGTCCGGACCGGACCCAGGAGATGCTCACCGAACTGCTCGAACTCTTCGCGCGGAACGTACTGCGCCCGCTTCCGGTGGCGACATGGGACGTGCGGCGTGCGGGCGAGGCGTTCCGCTTCATGAGCCGAGCCCAGCACGTCGGCAAGATCGTGCTGACGATGCCGCGGCAGTGGGCCCCCGAGGGCACGGTCCTCATCACCGGCGGTACCGGTGGTCTGGGCAGCGAGCTCGCACGACACCTGGTGGCCGAGCGCGGCGTGAAGCACCTGTTGCTGGTGAGCCGCCGTGGCGCAGAGGCGCCGGGCGCGGTGGAGCTGCAGGCGGAGCTGATCGCCCATGGCGCCGACGTGACGATCAGTGCGTGCGACACCGCCGATGCGGATGCCGTGGCGGAGATGGTGGCGGCGGTACCGGCGGAGCACCCGCTGACCGCGGTGATCCACACGGCCGGTGTCCTCGACGACGGCGTGGTGACCTCCCTGACGCCTGAGCGTCTGTCGGCTGTGCTGCGGCCGAAGGTGGACGCGGCGTGGAACCTGCACCGGGCCACCGAGAGCCTCGACCTCGCCGCCTTCACGATGTTCTCCTCCATCTCGGGTGTGATGGGCAGCGCCGGTCAGGGCAATTACGCCGCCGGCAACGTCTTCCTCGACGCCCTCGCCCAGCACCGCGCCGCACAGGGACTGCCTGCGCAGTCCCTGGCGTGGGGCGCCTGGACACAGGCCACCGGCATGACAGGCACGCTGTCCGAGGCGGAGATGCAGCGCATCGCGGCCTCCGGCGTCCCCCCGCTCACGGTCGAACAGGGTCTGGCCCTGTTCGACGCGGCCACCAGCTGCGACGACGCCCACCTGGTGGTCATCGGCCCCGTCTCCGGATCCGTGCGCATCCCCGGCGAGGTGCCCGCCGTCCTGCGCGGCCTCGTCAAGGCCGGCCGGCGATCTGCCGCGACCGCGGCCGGAGGAGCCGGTACGGCCGCGCTGCTCACCCGACGCCTGTGGGAACTGCGCGACGAGGAGCGCCTCCGCTACGCCGTGAACCTGGTCTGCGGCGAGGCCGCCGCCGTTCTCGGCCATGCCTCGGCCAAGGCGATCGAGGCGACGCAGGACTTCCACAACCTGGGCTTCGACTCGCTGACCGCCGTCGAACTCCGCAACCGCCTGACGACCGCCACCGGCCTGCGCCTGCCCGCGACCCTCGTCTTCGACTACCCCACCCCCACCACGCTCGCCGAACACCTCATCGCGGTGCTGCTGGACGAGCACGGCGACGACAACGCCCCCGTCGCGGTCGCGTCGGCGGTGGCCGAGGACCCGGTCGTCATCGTCGGCATGGCCTGCCGTCTGCCCGGTGGCGTGCGTTCCCCCGAAGACCTGTGGCAGCTCGTGCAGGAGGGCCGGGAAGGCATCTCCGACTTCCCGACCGACCGCGGCTGGGACCTGGACACCCTGATGGACGGAGGCCAGAGCGGCCGCGGCCGCAGCGCCACCGCCAAGGGCGGATTCCTGCAGGGCATCGGTGACTTCGACGCCGGGTTCTTCGGCATCTCGCCGCGCGAGGCGCTCGCCATGGACCCGCAGCAGCGACTGCTGCTGGAAACCTCCTGGGAGGCCATCGAGCGGGCCGGGATCAAGCCCGCGTCCCTCAGGGGCAGCCAGACCGGCGTCTTCGTCGGCACCGGCGGCCAGGACTACACGATGCTCGTGATGAACTCGCGCGACGACCTCGAGGGACACACCAGCACCGGCCTCGCCGGAAGTGTCGTCTCCGGACGCGTCTCCTACACCTTCGGCCTCGAAGGCCCCGCCGTCACCGTCGACACGGCGTGCTCGTCGTCCCTCGTCGCCCTCCACTGGGCCGCGCAGTCCCTGCGCACCGGCGAATGCTCGCTCGCCCTCGCGGGCGGCGTCACGGTGATGTCCACCTCCATCGGCTTCCCCAGCTTCACCCGGCAGGGCGGCCTGGCCTCGGACGGCCGGTGCAAGGCGTTCGCCGACGGGGCCGACGGCACCGGCTGGTCCGAAGGCGTCGGCGTGCTCGTCCTGGAGCGGCTGTCGGACGCCCGCCGCAACGGTCACCCGGTACTGGCCGTCGTGCGTGGCTCGGCGATCAACCAGGACGGTGCGTCCAACGGGCTCACCGCCCCCAATGGCCCCTCCCAGCAGAGGGTCATCCGCCAGGCTCTGGCGAGCGCGGGCCTGTCGACCGCCGACGTCGACGCGGTCGAGGCCCACGGCACGGGTACGACCCTCGGCGACCCGATCGAGGCACAGGCACTGCTGGCGACGTACGGCCAGGAGCGCGCCGAAGGACAGCCGCTGCTGCTCGGCTCGATCAAGTCGAACATCGGCCACTCGCAGGCGGCGGCCGGCGTCGCCGGCGTGATGAAGATGGTCATGGCGATGCGGCACGGCACGCTGCCCCGCACCCTGCACGTGGACGCACCGTCGTCCCATGTGGACTGGACGGCCGGCGACGTCAAACTGCTCACCGAAGCCGCCGACTGGCCGGACACCGGGCGCCCGCGCCGAGCAGGCGTGTCGGCCTTCGGCATCAGCGGCACGAACGCGCACACGATCATCGAGCAGGCCCCGCCGGTCGAAGCACCGGCGGACGACCAGGATGAGCCCCGCGAGCCGTCGGCGGCGCTGTGGCCGGTGTCCGGCAAGTCGGCCGAAGCGCTGACGGCTCAGATCGAGCAGCTGCACACGTGGACCGGGCAGCGACCGGACCTGTCCCCGGTGGACGTGGGCTTCTCGCTGGCGGCGGGCCGGTCGGCCTTCGAGCACCGTGCGGTGCTGTTGGCTGATGGCGGTGCTGTCACCGAGGTGGCGCGCGGCGCGGCGGTCTCCGGCCGCATGCTGGCGGTGCTGTTCTCGGGTCAGGGTTCGCAGCGGGTGGGGATGGGTCGTGAGTTGTACGGCCGGTTCCCGGTGTTCGCGGAGGCGCTGGATGCGGTGCTGGAGCGGATGGATGGTTCGCTGCGGGAGGTGCTGTTCGGCGATGACACAGCAGAGCGGCTGAACGAGACCGGGTTTACGCAGCCTGCGTTGTTCGCGGTCGAGGTGGCGCTGTTCCGGTTGGTGGAGTCGTGGGGTGTGCGCCCGGACTTTGTGGCCGGGCACTCGATCGGTGAGATCGCTGCCGCGCATGTTGCCGGGGTGTTGTCTCTGGATGATGCGTGCACGTTGGTGGCGGCCCGGGCGCGGTTGATGCAGGCGCTGCCTTCGGGTGGTGCGATGGTCGCGGTCCAGGCGGCCGAGGCCGAGGTGGCTGACCGTCTGGTCGAGGGTGTGTCGATCGCGGCGGTCAACGGCCCCCGCGCGGTCGTCATTGCCGGTGACGAAGCCGCAGTGCTGCGGATCGCGGAGAAGTTCGCGGCTGAGGGTCGTAAGACGCAGCGTCTGTCGGTGAGTCACGCGTTCCATTCGCCGCTGATGGATCCGATGTTGGAGGAGTTCCGGCAGGTCGCATCCACGCTGTCCTACTCCGCGCCGAAGATCCCGCTCGTATCGAACGTGACCGGCGAAGTGGCGACCGACCTCATCTGCAGCCCGGACTACTGGGTGCGCCACGTCCGCGAGGCCGTGCGCTTCGCCGACGGTGTGACGGCCTTGGCCGAGGCCGGTGCGACCGCGTTCCTCGAGGTGGGCCCGGACGGCGTGCTCGCCGCCATGGCTCAGCAGAGCCTTGACGACCACGAGGCTGTCGTCGTCCCCGCCCTGCGCAAGGACCGCTCCGAAGAGACCGCCCTGCTCACCGCCCTCGCCCGGCTGCATGTGGCGGGCATCGACCTGGACTGGGCGGCCCTGTTCGCCGGCACCGGCGCCCGCCGCGTCGACCTGCCGACGTACGCCTTCCAGCACGAGCGCTACTGGCCGACGCCCGCTGTGCTCACGGGTGATGTGACGGGCGCCGGTCTGTCCCCGGCGGAACACCCGCTGCTGGGCGCGACCCTGGCCCTCGCGGATTCCGAAGAGGTGCTGTTCACGGGCAGGCTGTCGCTGCAGTCGCACCCCTGGCTCGTCGACCACGTGGTGGACGGAAAGGTCATGTTCCCGGCCACCGGATTCCTGGAGCTGGCGATGAGCGCCGGAGACCAGGTCGGCTGCGACCGGGTCGAGGAACTCACGCTGCTCGCCCCGCTGGTGCTGGCCGAGGACGGCGCCGCGCTCGTTCAGGTGCTGATGGGTGCGCCCGACGAGACCGGCGTCCGTACGGTGAACTTCTACTCGCGCCCGGAGCATGCCGCCGATCAGGCGTGGAGCGAGCACGCCGCGGGTCTGCTGGGCACCGGCGAGCGGGTGGCGGAGTTCGACGCCTCCGTCTGGCCGCCCCGGGACGCGATCGCCGTGGACATCGAGGGCTACTACGACCGGACCGAGTACGGCCCGGTGTTCCAGGGGCTGCGCTCGGTCTGGATGCGTGACGCCGAGGTCTTCATCGAGGCGGCGCTGCCGCACGATGCCCTCGAGGACGCCGAGCGCTTCGGCATCCATCCGGCGCTGCTGGACGCGGTGCTGCACGCCCACGAAATCGCCGGTGTCGGCAACGACGGTTATGTCGTTATGCCCTTCGGCTGGAGCGGTGTGTCGCTGCACGCCGGCGGTGCCTCGGTCGTACGGGCCCGCATGGTCAAGCTCGGCGAGAACTCGCTGACCATCGCGGTCGCCGACGTCGAGGGCGCTCCGGTGCTGACGGTCGAGACGCTGGCGATGCGGGCGCGGCAGGCCGTGGTGGCGCCCGCCCACCAGGGCACCGAGCAGAACCCGCTGCTGTACCTGGACTGGGCCGCCGCCCCCGAAGCACAGGCGCAGTCCTCGGAGGAGGGCCGATGCGTGTCATTGGGCGCCGTGGACGGGTTCGGCGTCGGTGCGACGGCCGGCTCTCTGGCAGAGGTCACGGGCGATGAGGGCCTGGTGCTCGTCCCCGTCTCGGGCGACGGCGCCGAGGCTCCTGCCGCGGTCCACGAGCTGACGGGCCGAGTGCTCGCGCTGGTCCAGGAGTGGCTGGCGGAGGAGCGGTTCGAGACCTCGCGCCTGGTCTTCGTCACCCGCAAGGCGATCGCCGCCGGTTCCGGCGAGGACGTCGACGACCTCGCGGCGGCTGCGGTGTGGGGTCTGGTGCGCTCGGCGCAGTCGGAGAACCCGGGCCGCTTCGCGCTCCTCGACGTCGACGGTGAGCTCGACGGTGTGGTGGGTGTGCTGCCGGGTCTGCCCGGGTTGCTTGCCGCGGGCGATGAGCAGTTCGTGGTGCGGGACGGTGCGCTGCGGGTGGGCCGGTTGGCCCGTACGGTCGCGGGGCGCGGTCTGGTGCCTCCGGCCGGTGAGCCGTGGCGGCTGGACGCCGGGGCCAAGGGCAGCCTGGACGGCCTGGTGCTCGCCCCGCATCCGGAGGCGCTGGAGCCGCTGGCTCCGGGGCAGATCCGGGTGGCTGTCGAGGCTGCGGGCGTCAACTTCCGTGACGTCCTCAATGCCCTCGGCATGTACCCGGGTGAGGCCGGTCCGCTGGGTGCCGAGGCCGCCGGTGTGGTGACCGAGACCGGCGCCGATGTGCACGGTGTTCGCCCGGGCGACCGGGTGATGGGCATGGTGCCCGGTGGCTTCGGCCCGATGGCTGTGGTGGATGAGCGGTATGTGACTGGAGTGCCGCAGGGTTGGTCGGGGGTGGAGGCGGCGTCGGTGCCGCTGGTCTTCCTGACCGCTCTGTACGCGTTGAAGGACCTGGCCGGTCTGCGTTCGGGTGAGTCGATCCTGATTCACGCCGGCGCGGGTGGTGTCGGCATGGCGGCGATCCAGTTCGCGCGGCATGTGGGCGCTGAGGTGTTCGCGACGGCGAGTGAGGGTAAGTGGGAGACCCTGCGTGAGCTGGGTGTTCCGGAGGACCACATCGCGTCGTCCCGCTCGACGGACTTCGAGGAGCGGTTCCGGCAGGTCACCGGTGGACGTGGTGTGGACGTGGTGCTGAACGCGCTGGCCGGCGAGTTCGTCGACGCTTCACTGCGGTTGATGGCGCCGGGCGGTCGTTTCCTGGAAATGGGCAAGACCGACATCCGTGACCCCGAGGCGCTGACCGGGGTGCGTTACCGCGCCTTCGACCTCGCCGAGGCGGGGCCGGACCGGACCCAGGAGATGCTCGCCGAACTGCTGGAGCTGTTCGACCAGGGGGCCCTGCGGCTCCTGCCGGTCGCTTCGTGGGACGTACGACGGGCGCCCGAGGCGTTCCGCTTCATGAGCCAGGCCCGTCACATCGGCAAGATCGTGCTGACGATGCCGCGACAGTGGGCCCCCGAGGGCACGGTCCTCATCACCGGCGGTACCGGTGGTCTCGGTGGCGAGCTCGCACGGCACTTGGTGGCCGAGCGCGGTGCGAAGCACCTGTTGCTGGTGAGCCGTCGTGGTGCCGATGCGCCGGGTGCGCTGGAGCTGCAGGCGGAGCTGATCGCCCACGGCGCCGACGTGACGGTCGCGCCGTGCGACGTCACCGATGCCGGTGCTGTCGCCGGCCTCCTGGCCGCGATCCCCGAAGAGCACCCGCTGACCGCCGTGATCCACACGGCCGGTGCCCTCGATGACGGCGTGGTCACTTCCCTGACGCCTGAGCGTTTGTCGGCTGTCCTGCGGCCGAAGGTGGACGCGGCGTGGAACCTTCACCAGGCCACGCAGGGCCTCGACCTGGCCGCGTTCATCACGTACTCCTCCATTTCGGGTGTGATGGGCAGCGCGGGCCAGGGCAATTACGCCGCCGGCAACGTTTTCCTCGACGCCCTCGCCCAGCACCGCGCCGCACAGGGTCTGCCCGCGCAGTCCCTGGCGTGGGGTGCGTGGGCGCAGGGGAGCGGCATGACGGGCACGTTGTCCGAGGCGGAGATGCAGCGCATCGCGGCCTCCGGCATGCCCCCGCTCACGGTCGATCAGGGCCTGGCCCTGTTCGACGCCGCCACGACGTCGGACGAGCCGTACCTCGTCCTCATCGGCCAGGCCTCGGGCTCCGGGGCCACCCGGATGCAGGGTCACGTACCCCCGCTGCTGCGCGGTCTGGTCAGGGGCACCCGGCGAACGGCCGCGACCGCGGCCGGAGGGGCCGGCACGGCGGCGGCGCTCACCCGCCAGCTGCTGGGCCTGGGCGAGGACGAGCGCGCCCGGTTCGCGGTGGAGCTCGTACGGACCGAGGCCGCCGCCGTTCTCGGCCATGCCTCGGCCAAGGCGATCGAGGCGACGCAGGACTTCCACAACCTGGGCTTCGACTCGCTGACCGCCGTCGAACTCCGCAACCGCCTGACCACGGCCACCGGCCTGCGCCTGCCCGCCACGCTCGTCTTCGACTACCCCACCCCCGTCGCCCTCGCGCAGCACATCGTCAGGGAGCTGCTGGACGAGCACGGAGACGCGAGCCTCCCCGCCGCGGTCACGGCCGCGGTGGCCGAGGACCCGGTCGTCATCGTCGGCATGGCCTGCCGCCTGCCCGGCGGTGTGCGTTCCCCCGAAGACCTGTGGCAGCTCGTCCACGAAGGCCGGGAAGGCATCTCCGGCTTCCCGACCGACCGCGGCTGGGACCTGGAGACCCTGCGCACCGGTGGCCCCGACGGCCGGGGCCGCAGCGCGAGCCTCGAGGGTGGGTTCCTGCACGACGTCGCCGACTTCGACGCCGGGTTCTTCGGCATCTCGCCGCGCGAGGCGCTCGCCATGGACCCGCAGCAGCGACTGCTGCTGGAAACCTCCTGGGAGGCGTTCGAGCGCGCCGGGATCGACCCGGAAGGCCTGCACGGCAGCCAGACCGGCGTCTTCGTCGGCACGAGCGGCCTGGACTACGGCGCGCTGGTGATGAACTCGAAGGAGGACGTCGGCGGCCACGCCGGCACCGGCCTCGCCGCGAGCGTCGTCTCCGGACGCGTCTCCTACACCTTCGGCCTCGAAGGCCCCGCCGTCACCGTCGACACGGCGTGCTCGTCGTCCCTCGTCGCGCTGCACTGGGCCGCCCAGGCCCTGCGCACCGGCGAATGCTCGCTCGCCCTCGCCGGCGGCGTCACGACGATGACCACGCCCGCCAACTTCACGGGCTTCACCGTGCAGGGCGTCCTGGCCCCCGACGGCCGGTGCAAGACCTACTCGGACACCGCGGACGGCACGGCGTGGTCCGAGGGCGTGGGCATGCTCGTCCTGGAGCGGCTGTCCGACGCCCGCCGCAACGGACACCAGGTCCTCGCGGTCGTGCGCGGCTCGGCGATCAACCAGGACGGTGCGTCCAACGGGCTCACCGCCCCCAACGGCCCCTCGCAGCAGCGGGTCATCCGCCAGGCCCTCGCCAGCGCGGGCCTGTCCACCGCCGACGTCGACGCGGTCGAGGGACACGGCACGGGTACGCCGCTCGGCGACCCGATCGAGGCGCAGGCGCTCCTGGCCACCTACGGGCAGGACCGGCCGGAGGACCGCCCGCTGCTCCTGGGGTCGGTGAAGTCGAACATCGGCCACACCCAGGCGGCGGCCGGCGTCGCGGGCGTCATCAAGACGGTCATGGCGATGCGGCACGGAGTGCTGCCGAAGACGCTGCACCTCGACCGGCCCTCGTCCCACGTGGACTGGTCCATGGGTGCGGTGGAGCTGCTGACCGACCAGAAGCAGTGGCCCGAGGTGGACCGGCCGTGGCGTGCGGGTGTCTCGTCGTTCGGCATCAGCGGTACGAACGCGCACGCCATCATCGAGCAGGCCCCGCCGGCCGACGAGCCGGCCGGGGACCAGGACGCACGGGCCGGGCACGACTCCGCCGTGACCCCGTGGCCCGTCTCGGCGAAGTCGGCGGGCGCACTGGCCCAGCAGCTCGAGCGGCTGTCGTCCCTGGCCGGGCTCTCCCCGGTGGACGTGGGCTTCTCGCTGGCGGCGGGCCGGTCGGCCTTCGAACACCGCGCGGTGCTGCTGGCCGGCGGCGGCGCCGTGGCCGAGGTGGCGCGCGGCGCGGCGACGGGTGACCGGACGCTGGCTGTCCTCTTCTCGGGTCAGGGTTCGCAGCGGGTGGGGATGGGTCGTGAGTTGTACGGCCGGTTCCCGGTGTTTGCTGAGGCGCTGGATGCGGTGCTGGAGCGGATGGACGGCTCGCTGCGGGATGTGCTGTTCGGCGAGGACGCCGGTGCGCTGAATGAGACCGGGTATACGCAGCCTGCGTTGTTCGCGGTCGAGGTGGCGCTGTTCCGGTTGGTGGAGTCGTGGGGTGTACGACCCGACTTCCTGGCCGGGCACTCGATCGGTGAGATCGCTGCCGCGCATGTCGCCGGGGTGCTTTCCCTGGATGACGCCTGCACGCTGGTGGCGGCCCGGGCGCGGCTGATGCAGGCGCTGCCTGCTGGTGGTGCCATGGTGGCCGTCCAGGCCATCGAGGACGAGACACTGCCCCGCCTCGTCGAGGGTGTCTCCATCGCAGCGGTCAACGGCCCCAACGCGCTTGTCATCGCCGGTGACGAAGCCGCGGTGCTGCAGATCGCGGAGAAGTTCGCGGCAGAAGGCCGTAAGACGCAGCGTCTGTCGGTGAGCCACGCTTTCCACTCCCCGCTGATGGATCCGATGTTGGAGGAGTTCCGGCAGGTCGCGTCGACGCTGTCCTACTCCGCGCCGAAGATCCCGCTCGTGTCGAACGTGACGGGTGAGGTGGCAACCGACCTCATCTGCAGCCCCGAGTACTGGGTGCGTCACGTCCGCGAGGCCGTGCGCTTCGCCGACGGAGTGCAGACGCTGGCCAAGGCCGGTGCGACCGCGTTCCTCGAGCTGGGCCCGGACGGCGTGCTCGCCGCCATGGCCCAGCAGAGCCTGGACGCCGACAACGGCGACCTCGTGGTCGTTCCCGCCCTGCGCAAGGACCGGCCCGAAGAGACCGCCCTGCTCACCGCCCTCGCACGACTCCACGTCGCAGGCGTCGACGTCGACTGGACGGCCCTCATCACCGGCACCGGCACCGGCGCCCGCCGCGTCGACCTGCCGACGTACGCCTTCCAGCACCAGCGCTACTGGCCGACGCCGGCCACGCGCACGGGTGATGTGACGGGCGCGGGTCTCATCCCGGCCGGGCATCCGCTGCTGGGCGCGGCCGTGCCGCTGGCGGACTCGGACGGGATGATGTTCACCAGCCGGCTCTCGGCTCAGGATCACCCCTGGCTGCTCGACCACATGGTGGGCGGCACGGTCCTCTTCCCCGGGACCGGTTTCCTGGAGCTGGCCGTCCGCGCCGGTGATCAGGCCGGATGCGACCGGGTCGCGGAGCTCGACCTGACCGGGCCGCTCGTACTGACCGAGGACGGGGCCGTGGCCCTCCAGGTCTGGCTCGAGGCCCCCGACGCGTCGGGAGCCCGCCGGGTGGCCGTCTACTCGCGCCCGGAACACGCCCCGGACCAGCCGTGGACGCGGCACGTCAGCGGTGTGCTGACGGCGGGGGAGCGGATCGCGGAGTTCGACGCGTCGGTCTGGCCGCCCCTGGGCGCCGCAGCCGTCGACCTGGACGGCTTCTACGACGCGACCGACTACGGGCCGGCCTTCCAGGGCCTGCGTGCGGTCTGGACGCGCGGTGACGAGACCTTCGCGGAGGTCGAGCTGCCGGGCGGCACGTCCGGGGACGGCGACCGGGACGGACACGGGAACGGACACGGGGACGCCGAGCACTTCGGGTTGCACCCGGCGCTGCTGGCCTCGGCGGTTCACGCCGCCGGGCTCGCCGGAGCGGGGGAGGACGAGGACGCCGTCCTGCTGCCCTCCTCCTGGAGCGGCGTGTCGCTGCACGCCACCGGTGCCGCCCGGCTGCGCGTCCGTCTGACGAAGCTCGACGGCAGCGAGAACGCGCTGTCCGTCGCGGCAGTCGATGTCGCGGGCGCCCCGGTGCTGTCCGTGGAGTCGCTGGCTCTGCAGGCGCCCTCGGCAGTCGGCCTGTCGGCCTCGGGCAGCGGACGGGATCCGCTGTTCCGCGTGGACTGGACTCCGGCCCCGGAGGTTCAGGCGGCCGGTGACGTCCGGCATGTGACGCTGGGCGGCGGCGACGAGTTCGGGGTGGGCGAGCCGACGGCCTCCCTCAAGGACGTGGCCGGCGACGAGGGCCTGGTGCTCGTCCCGGTCTGGGGCGCCGGGGACGATGTGCCCGGCACGGTGCACGAGCTGACGGCCCGTGTCCTGGGCCTGGTCCAGGAGTGGCTGGGGGAGGAGCGGTTCGCCGGCTCGCGCCTGGTCTTCATGACCCGCAGGGCGATCGCCGCCGATTCCGGCGAGGGCGTCGAGGACCTGGCTGCGGGCGCGGTGTGGGGCCTGGTGCGCTCGGCCCAGGCCGAGCACCCGGACCGCTTCGCCCTGGCCGACCTCGGCGACGAGCAGGACGCCGCGGCGCTGCTGCCGGCCCTGCCCGCGCTGCTGGCCACCGGCGACGCCCAGTTCGTGGTCCGGGACGGCGTCGTACGCGTGGGCCGTCTGGCCCGCGTGACCGCCGACGCGAGCACGCCGGCCCCCGAGTGGGACGCCGACGGCACCGTACTGATCACCGGCGGCACGGGCGCGCTGGGCGGCCGTCTCGCCCGGCGACTGGCCGCCACGGGCACGCGGCACCTGCTGCTCGCCGGCCGCCGGGGGCCGGACGCCCCCGGTGCCGACGAGCTGGAGAAGGAGCTCCGTGACCTGGGCGCCCAGGTGACGATCGCGGCGTGCGACGTGGCGGACCGCGACGCGGTCGCCGCACTGCTGGCCGGAATACCGGCGGAGCACCCGCTGACCGCGGTCGTCCACACCGCCGGCGTGCACGACGACGGAGCCGTCACCTCCCAGACCCCCGACCGTGTGGCCGGTGTCCTGCGTGCCAAGGCCGACGCGGCGTGGCGCCTGCACGAGCTCACCGCCGACCTCGGCCTGGCGGCGTTCATCACCTTCTCGTCCCTGGCCGGAGTGATGGGCGGCCCGTACCAGGGCGGCTACTCCGCGGCGAACGCGTTCCTGGACGCCCTCGCCCACCACCGCACCGCTCGCGGCCTCGCGGGCACGTCGCTCGCCTGGGGCCCCTGGGCCCTGGACACCGACGCCGCACCGGAAACGGACGCGCGGGTGGACGTACAGCACGATGCCACCGCCGCTCAGCGCATACAGGCGGGCGGCGACCTGCCACCCCTGTCGGTCGAAGAGGGCCTGGCCCTGTTCACCGCCGCAGTCCGGTCCACCGAACCGGTCGTCGTACCGCTCGGGCTGCCCACGGGCGGCATGCGGCCGCAGGGCGAGGTGGCCCCGCTGTTCCGCGGTCTGCTGGGCAGGGCCCGCCGCGCGGCCGTGAACGCCGCCGCAGGGGCGGGCACGCCGGAGACGTTCATCCAGCAGCTGCTGGCGATGGGCGACAGCGAGCGCGTCCGCCACGTCGTGGACGTCGTCCGCGCCGAGGCCGCCGCCGTCCTCGGCCACGCCTCGCCCGACACCGTCGAAGCGCACCGCGACTTCTACGAGCTGGGCTTCGACTCCCTGACGTCCGTGGAGCTGCGCAACCGCCTCATGACCGTCACCGGGCTGAGCCTGCCGGCGACCCTGGTGTTCGACAGCAAGACGCCCGCCGACCTGGCCGCCTGGCTGCGCAGCGAGCTGTCCTCGCAGTCGGCCGGGGACTCCTCCGGCGGCGCCATGAGGATGTCGTCCGGCGAACCGGAGATCGACTCGCTGGAGCGGCTGTTCCTCGACGCGATGGAGAACGGCAAACTGAGGGAGGCCCAGCGCATGCTGGCCACCGTCGCCGCGCTGCGCCCCACCTTCGAGGCGACGGCGGAACTGGAGGACCTGCCCCTGTCGGCGACGCTGGCCGAAGGCACCGGCAGCCCGAAGCTGATCTGTGTCAGCGCACCCACCGCCAACGCGGGCGTCCACCAGTACTCCCGCCTCGCCGCGCACTTCCGGGGCAGGCGGGACGTGGCCGCGCTGCCGCTGGTCGGCTTCGCCACGGGTGAGCGGCTGCCGGCGACGCCCGAGGTCGCCGCGCGGGTCATCGCCGAGAGCGCGCTCCGCGCCAGCGACGGCGAGCCCTTCGTCCTGGCCGGTCACTCCTCCGGCGGTTCGTTCGCCTACGCGGCGGCCGGGGTGCTGGAGCACACGTGGGGCATCAAGCCCGCGGCCGTCGTGCTGCTGGACACGCTGAGCTTCCAGCACAACAGCGACGAGGGCGTCGACTACATGGGCATGATGCGGCTCAACTTCCGCGGCAAGGAGGAATCGCCCGTACGCCTGACCAACTCGCGGCTGTCCGCGATGGGCCGGTGGATGGTCCTGCTGAACGCCCTGGACGTCCAGCACACCACGGCCCCCGTCCTCGAGATCAAGTGCGACCGGTCCCTCCAGGGGCTGGAGAGCCCGGAGACGGACGGCGGTCAGTCGAAGCAGCAGGAGCCGCTGGTCGCCTCGGCCGCCGTCCGGCTGGTCGCGGCGGACCACCTGTCGATGATGCGGGAGGACTCCGCGAAGACCGCCGAAATCATCGAGAACTGGCTCACGTCGGACGCGTTCGCCGCCCTCGCGGCAGACATCGGCTGACATCGGCGGTCACCGGCCGCCAGAGTCACTGACATCGGCCGACGGGCGCACCGCGCACCTCCGGGTGTGCGGTGCGCCCATTTTCGGCTGCGCATCTAGGGAAACCCGCAGTCCACGTTGACGAAGATGAGCAGGAAATGGTCGGACGTGGGTGTCGGCAGTCTCTTCGCCCCCCTCGACGACGGCCGAACGGCCAGGCCTCCAACGGGCATTTCCCGGCACACCACCGAGGGGTTGACAGCGTGACGTCGAACGAGGAGAAGCTCCGCGAGTATCTGAAGCGGGCCATCGCGGACCTTCACGACACCCGTCAGCAGCTGGGAGAGGTGGAGGACAAGCGCCGGGAACCCATCGCGATCGTCGCCATGGGCTGCCGTTACCCCGGCGGCGTACGGTCCCCGGAAGAGCTCTGGGACCTGGTCCACGACGGCGTCGACGCCATCTCCGCCTTCCCCGGCAACCGCGGCTGGGACCTGGAGGGCCTGTACGACCCCGACCCCGGCCGCCACGGGACCACGTACTCCCGCGAGGGCGGATTCCTGCACGAGGCGGGCGAGTTCGACCCCGCCTTCTTCGGGATCTCCCCGCGCGAGGCCCTGGCCATGGACCCGCAGCAGCGGCTGCTGCTGGAAACCGCGTGGGAGGTCGTCGAACGGGCCGGCATCGACCCGGAGTCCCTCGCCGGCACCCGTACCGGCGTCTTCGTCGGCACCGGCCACGGCTACTACGACGACGGTCCCGGCAAGAAGCAGGAAGAGGTCGCGGGACACCTGCTGACCGGCAACACCATCAGCGTCGCCTCGGGCCGGATCTCCTACGTCCTCGGCCTGGAGGGCCCGGCGGTCTCCGTCGACACGGCCTGCTCGTCGTCCCTCGTCGCGTTGCACATGGCGGTGCAGTCGCTGCGCCAGGACGAGTGCTCGCTGGCCCTGGTGGGCGGCGCGACCGTGATGTCGACCCCGCAGATGTTCGTGGAGTTCTCCCGGCAGCGCGGCCTGGCCGCGGACGGCCGCTGCAAGCCGTTCGCGGCGGCCGCCGACGGCACGGGATGGAGCGAGGGCGTCGGGCTGCTGCTCGTGGAGCGGCTCTCCGACGCCCGCCGCAACGGTCACCCGGTGCTGGCCGTCGTCCGTGGCAGCGCCGTCAACCAGGACGGTGCGTCCAACGGTCTGACCGCCCCCAACGGGCCCTCGCAGCAGCGTGTCATCCGCCAGGCCCTCGCCAACGCCGGCGTGGCCGCGGCGGACGTCGACGTCGTGGAGGCCCACGGCACCGGTACGACGCTCGGCGACCCCATCGAGGCCCAGGCCCTGCTGGCCACTTACGGGCAGCAGCGTCCGGCCGGCCGGGCGCTGCTGCTCGGTTCGCTCAAGTCCAACATCGGGCACACGCAGGCCGCCGCGGGCGTCGCCGGCGTCATGAAGATGGTCATGGCCATGCGCCACGCCACCGTCCCCCGGACCCTGCACATCGACGAGCCCACCCCGCACGTCGACTGGTCGGCCGGCAGCGCGAAGCTGCTGACCGACACCGAAGCCTGGCCGGAGACGGACCGGCCCCGCCGCGCCGCCGTCTCCGCGTTCGGCGTCAGCGGCACCAACGCCCACGTCATCCTGGAGGATGCCCCGCAGGAGGCCGCGCAAGAAGCCTCGCAGGCAACCCCGCAGGAAGCCCCACAAGAATCCCCGCAGAAGGACCCGCGAGGCGTCCTGCCCTGGGTCCTGTCGGCCCGGTCCGCGCAGGCCCTGCGGGCGCAGGCCGCCCGGCTCGGCCGGCACGTCCGCGCCCGCACGGACCTGGCCCCCGAGGACGTGGCCCGCTCGCTGACCGGGACCAGGGCGCTGATGGAGCACCGCGCGGTCGTCGTGGCCGGGGAGCGGGAGGAGTTCCTGCGCGGCCTGGACGCCCTGGCCGAGGGCCGTGACACGGCCGGAGTCGTCACCGGCGCGGCCGTCAAGGCGCCGATGGCGTTCCTCTTCGCGGGCCAGGGCTCGCAGCGCCCCGCGATGGGACGCGAACTCCACGCGAGCCACCCGGCCTTCGCCGAGGCGTTCGACGCGGTGTGCGCACAGCTGGACCGGCACCTGGAGCGCCCGGTCCGCGAGATCGTCTTCGCCGACGAGGGCTCGGCGGAGGCCGCGCTGCTGAACGAGACGCAGTACACGCAGGCCGCGCTGTTCGCCGTCGAGGTCGCCCTGTTCCGGCTCCTCGAATCGTGGGGCATGACACCGCACTTCGTCGGCGGTCACTCCATCGGCGAGCTCTCCGCCGCGCACGTGGCCGGAGTGCTCTCCCTGGAGGACGCCGCCGCGCTCGTCGCGGCGCGCGGCAGCCTGATGCAGGCCCTGCCCCCGGGCGGGGCGATGATGGCCGTCCAGGCCACCGAGGACGAGATCCGTGCCTCCCTGGCCGAATACGCCGGCAACGAGGGTACGGGCACGGGCCCCGGCTCCGGCGCTGTGGACCTCGCAGCCGTCAACGGGCCGCAGTCCGTGGTCGTCTCGGGCGACGAAGAAGCCGTCTCCGCCATCGCCGCCCACTGGAAGGACCAGGGGCGGCAGGTCAAGCGGCTGCGGGTCAGCCACGCCTTCCACTCGCCGCGCATGGACGCCATGCTGGAGGACTTCCGGCGCGTCGCCGAAGGCCTGCGCTACGACGCCCCGCGCATCCCCGTCGTCTCCACGGTGTCGGGCCGGATCGCCACGGCGGAGGAGCTGCGCTCCCCGGAGTACTGGGTGCGCCAGGTCCGCGAGGCCGTCCGGTTCTGCGCCGGGGTGCGCACGCTCGAAGCCGAGGGCGTCGCCACGTTCGTGGAGATCGGCCCCGGCGGTGTGCTCACCCCGATGGTCGAGGCCTCCCTGACCGCCACCGCCACTACCTCCCCCGCTCCGCTGCTGCTCTCCGCCCTGCGCCGCGACCGCTCCGAGGCCCGGGCGCTCACCGAGGCCGTGGCCGCCGCCTCCGCGCACGGCGCCCGCATGGACTGGCGGGCGTTCTTCGCCGGAACCGCCGCCCGGCGCGTGGAGCTGCCGACCTACGCCTTCCAGCGCCAGCAGTACTGGCTGACCGGCCCGGACGCCCCCCACACCGCCCCCGGCGATCCCGACGAGTCCGGCTTCTGGTCGGCGGTCGAACGCGGCGACGTGACGGAACTGTCGACGGTCCTGGCCCTCGACGGCGACGACGCCGAGACCTCCCTCGGCACCCTGCTGCCCACCCTCTCCTCGTGGCGCCGCCGGCGCAGGACCCTCACCACCGTGGACAGTTGGAGCTACCGCGCCCGCTGGACCCCGGTCACCGGACTCACCGACCGGACGGCGTCGGGCCGCTGGCTGATCGTGGTGCCCGACGGCCACGACGACCCGTGGACCACCGGCCTCGCCGACGCCCTCGCGGCCCACGGCATGCGGGCCGAGCGCCTGGCGCTGGCGGGCCCGGGCGCCGGGGACGACGACCGCGCCGCCGTCGCCGCACGGCTCGCCGAAGGTCCCCTCGCCGGTGTCCTGTCGCTCCTGGCGTTCGACGAACGCCCCCACCCCGACCACCCGTCGGTGCCCCGCGGACTGGCCGCCACCACCGAGCTCGTACGGATCCTGGAGGACCTCTCCGCCGAGGCACCGCTGTGGAGCGTCACCCGGGGCGCGGTGCCGGCCGACCGGCCGGACACGGTGCCCCACCCCGTACAGGCCCAGGTGTGGGGTCTGGGCCGGGTCGTCGCCCTGGAGCTCCCGCAGCGCTGGGGCGGCCTGATCGACCTCCCCGAGGCCATGGACGACCGGAGCGTGGCCGCCCTCCTCGGTGTGCTCGCCGGCGGGCACACCGAGGACCAGCTCGCCATCCGCCCCGCGGGCGTCTTCGCCCGCCGCCTCGTCCGGGCGGCCGCCCGCGGAAACGCCGAGGAGACCCCCGGCGTACGCGGCACGGTCCTGGTCACCGGCGGCACGGGCGCGCTGGGCGCGCACGTGGCACGCTGGCTGGCCGGCGCCGGGGCTGAGCACCTCCTGCTCACCGGCCGCCGGGGCTCGGCCGCCCCGGGCGCGGCCGAGCTGGAGGCCGAACTCACCGCCCTGGGCACCCGGGTCACCATCGCCGCCTGCGACGCCGCCGACCGCGACGCGCTCGCGGACCTGCTGGCCGCCATCCCCTCCGACGTGCCCCTGACCGGCGTGGTGCACGCCGCGGGCGTGCTCGACGACGGCGTGCTCGACTCGCTGACCCCCGAGCGCTACGAGGCCGTACTGCGCCCGAAGACCGTCGCGGCGCTCAACCTGCACGAGCTCACCCAGGACGCTGACCTGGAGATGTTCGTGCTGTTCTCGTCCGTCGTGGGCGTGCTCGGCAACGCCGGCCAGGCCAACTACGCCGCGGCCAACGCGTTCCTCGACGCCCTGGCCGAACAGCGCCGCGCCATGGGCCTGGCCGCGACCTCGGTGGCCTGGGGCCCCTGGGCGGACCGCGGCATGGCGGCCGGCGGCACCACCCTCGCCGACCGCATGCGCCGCGACGGGCTCACCCCCATGGACCCCCGCCTCGCCGTCGCCGCCCTGAGCCGGGCCGTCGCCCGGGGCACGGCGAACGTGACCGTGGCCGACGTGGACTGGGACGCGTACGCCCCCGCTCTGACCGCCGTCCGGCCCAGCCCGCTCCTCGCCGACCTGCCCGAGGCGCGCCGCGCCCTGCAGGACCGCGCGGCCGGCGGCGGAGCAGGCGCGGCGGGCGGGCCGGGCGGTGCCTCCCCGTTGCGGGACCGCATCGCCGCACTGCCGGCGGCCGAACAGGAACGCGTTCTGGTGGAGTTGGTCCGGGAGGAGACCGCCAAGGTCCTCGGCCACCCCTCACCGGACGCCGTCGACGTCCACCGCGCCTTCCGGGAGCTGGGCTTCGACTCGCTGACGGCGGTCGAGCTGCGCAACCGGCTCACGGCCGCCACCGGCGTCCGCCTGCCCGCCACCCTGCTCTTCGACCACCCCACGGCCCTCGCCGTCGCCGCGCACCTGCGCACCCTGACCCTGGGCGGCCCCGGCACCACCGCCGCGGTGACCCGGCAGACAGCCGCCGCGGGATCCGACGAGCCGGTGGCCATCGTGGGCATGGCCTGTCGCTTCCCCGGCGGGGTGAGCTCCCCGCAGGAGTTCTGGTCCCTCGTCTCCGGCGGCGGCGACGGGATATCCCCGTTCCCCGCCGACCGCGGCTGGGACCTCGACGGGCTCTACCACCCCGACCCCGACCACCAGGGCACCAGCTACGCCCGCGAGGGCGGATTCCTCGCCGACGCGGCCGGGTTCGACCCCGCCTTCTTCGGGATCTCCCCGCGCGAGGCCCTGGCCATGGACCCCCAGCAGCGGCTGCTGCTCGAAACCGCGTGGGAGGCCGTCGAGGGCGCGGGCATCGACCCCGAGACCCTGCGCGGCAGCGTGACCGGGGTGTTCGCCGGCACCAACTCCCTCGACTACCAGACCATTCTGGACGGCGACCGGGACGAGGTCGCCGGCCACCTGCTGACCGGCAACGCCGGCAGCGTCGTCTCGGGCCGCGTGGCCTACACCTTCGGCTTCGAGGGCCCCGCGGTCACCGTCGACACGGCGTGCTCGTCCTCGCTCGTGGCCCTGCACATGGCGGTGCAGTCGCTGCGCCAGGGCGAGTGCTCCCTGGCGCTGGCCGGCGGTGTGACGGTCATGTCCACCCCCTACTCCTTCGTGGAGTTCTCCCGGCAGCGCGGCCTGGCACCGGACGGCCGCTGCAAGCCGTTCGCGGCGGCCGCCGACGGCACCGGATGGAGCGAGGGGGCCGGACTGCTGCTCGTCGAGCGGCTCTCCGACGCCCTGCGCAACGGACACCCGGTACTCGCCGTCGTCCGGGGCTCCGCCGTCAACCAGGACGGTGCCTCCAACGGCCTCAGCGCCCCCAACGGCCCCTCGCAGCAGCGCGTCATCCGCCAGGCCCTCGCCAACGCCGGTGTGGCCGCCGCCGACGTCGACGTCGTGGAGGCCCACGGCACCGGCACCAAGCTGGGCGACCCCATCGAGGCCCAGGCCCTGCTCGCCACCTACGGACAGAACCGGGAACGGCCCCTGCGCCTCGGCTCCGTCAAGTCCAACATCGGGCACACCCAGGCCGCCGCGGGCGTCGCCGGCGTCATGAAGATGGTCCTGGCCATGCGCCACGGCGAACTGCCCAGGAGCCTGCACATCGACGAGCCCACCCCGCACGTCGACTGGACGGAGGGCGCGGTCGAGCTGCTCGCCGAGCCGGCCGCCTGGCCCGGCGGCGGCGACCGGCCGCGCCGCGCCGGCGTCTCCTCCTTCGGCATCAGCGGCACCAACGCCCACGTCATCCTCGAAGAAGCCCCCGAACCCGCCACTTCCGCACCCGAACCCGCCACTCCCGCACCCGAGACGACCGAAACAGAAGACCGCGGCACGCCCCTCGTCCCGTGGCTGCTCTCGGCGAAGAGCGCCGAAGCCGTCCGCGAGCAGGCCGGCCGCCTGGCCGCCCATGTCCGGGCCACCCCCGCGCCCGACAGCACCGACATCGCGTACTCGCTGGCCACCGGCCGGGCCGCCATGGACCACCGCGCCGCCGTCCTCGCGGCCGGCCGCGAGGACTTCCTGGCCGGGCTCGACGCCCTGGCCGGGGGGCTCGTCTCGCCCCGCGTCCTCGAAGGCACCGCCGAAGGCGGCCGGAAGGCCGTCTTCGTCTTCCCCGGCCAGGGCTCGCAGTGGGCGGGCATGGCGCTGGAACTCCTCGACACGTCCCCCGTCTTCGCCGCCCGCATGGCCGAGTGCGCGGCAGCGCTCGCGCCGTACACCGACTGGTCCCTGCCCGACGTGCTGCGCGGAGCACCGGACGCCCCCTCCCTGGACCGCGTGGACGTGGTCCAGCCGGCCCTGTTCGCCGTGATGGTCTCGCTGGCCGGACTGTGGCGGGCGCACGGCGTCGAGCCCGCGGCCGTCCTCGGCCACTCGCAGGGCGAGATCGCCGCCGCCTGTGTGGCGGGCGCCCTCTCCCTGGACGACGCCGCCCGCGTGGTCGCCCTGCGTAGCCGGGCGCTGACCGCCCTCTCCGCACAGGGCGGCATGGTCTCGGTCGCCCAGCGCGTCGAGGCGGTGCGCGAGCGCCTGCACGCCTGGGGCGACCGCGTGTCCCTCGCCGCCGTCAACGGCCCGAACTCCGTGGTGGTCTCCGGCGCGCCGGACGCCCTCGACGCGCTCGTCGCCGGGTGCGAGGACGACGGCGTCCGCGCCCGCCGCATCCCCGTCGACTACGCCTCGCACTCCGCCCAGGTGGAGCGCATCCACGACGAACTGCGGACCGTGCTGGCCCCCATCACGCCCCGCCCCTCCGACATCCCCTTCTACTCGACGGTCGACGGCGAGCCGGTCGACACCACCGGGCTCGACGCCGCCTACTGGTACCGCAACCTGCGGCAGACCGTGGAGTTCGAACAGGCCACCCGGGCGCTGCTGCGCGACGGGTACCGCGCCTTCATCGAGGTCAGCCCGCACCCGGTGGTGATCGCCGGAGTGCAGGAGACCGCACAGGACGCCGGCGTCCCGGCGGCCACGACCGGCACGCTGCGCCGTGACGAGGGCGGCCTCGACCGGTTCCGTACGTCCCTGGCCGACGCCCGCGTGCACGGGGTGGACGTCGACTGGGACGCGTTCTTCGCCGGCACGGCCGCCCGCCGCGTCGAGCTGCCGACCTACGCCTTCCAGCGCCGGCGGTTCTGGCCGCGCGTCGCCGGCGCCACGGGTGACGTCGCCTCGGCGGGCCTGGGTTCGCCCGGCCACCCGCTGCTGGGCGCCTCGGTGGAGCTCGCGGGCGGCGACGGGATCGTCGCGACGGCCCGCTGGTCGGTCCGTACGCACCCCTGGCTGGCCGACCACGCGGTGTCCGGTGTCGTCGTGGTGCCGGGCGCGGCGCTGGTGGAGGCCGTGATCCGGGCCGGCGACGAACTCGGCTGCGGCCGCGTCGAGGAGCTGACCCTGCACGCCCCCGTCGTCCTGCCCGAGCGCGGTGACGTCCAGGTCCAGCTCGCCGTCGGCGAGCCGGACGGCTCCGGCCGCCGGCCGGTGACCGTGCACGCGCGGCAGACCGGCCCCACCGCCGGCACGGGCGGCGGGGCATGGACCCAGCACGCCACGGGCACGCTCGCCACCGGCGACGCGCAGGGCCCGGCGGACTGGCGGGACTTCGCGGCATGGCCCCCGCGCGGCGCCGAGGCCGTGGACACCGAGGAGTTCTACGCCCGGCTCGCCGAGGACGGCTACGGCTACGGCCCGGTCTTCCAGGGCGTACGGGCGGCCTGGCGGCGGGGCGAGGACGTCTTCGCCGACGTGGCCCTGCCCGAGCCCGCCCTGGCGGACGCGGCACGCTGCGGCATCCACCCCGCCCTGCTGGACGCGGCCCTGCACGCGGCCGGGCTCGGCCCGCTGGGCAAGGAGGACGGCCGCCCCGGCATGCCGTTCTCCTGGACCGGCGTCGCGCTGCACGCGACCGGCGCCACCGCCCTGCGCGTACGGCTGACCCCGGCCGGCAAGGACGCCGTCACCGTGGCGATGGCCGACGGCACGGGCCGCCCCGTCGCCTCGATCGACTCGCTCGCGGTACGGCCCGTGGCGGACGGACTCCTCGACCCCGCGTCCTCCGCGGCCCGCGACGCCCTCTTCCACCTGGAGTGGACCCCGCTGCCCCGCCCCGCCGACGGCCCGGCCGGCACGGCCGGATGGGCCCTGCTGGGCGAGGCGCCCCCGGCCCTCGCCGAAGCCGGGCTGTGCCCGCGGACAGGGGACGACCTGGCCGCGCTCGCCGCGGACCGGGCCCCCGACGTGCTCCTGGTGCCCCTGCCCGCGGCACACGGCACGCCGTCCGAGGTGGCCGCCGCCCTGGACCCCGTCCTGGAGCTGCTGCAGACCTGGCTCGCCGACGACGACTTCGCCGGCACCCGGCTCGTCCTCGTCACCCGCGACGCCGTCGCCACCCACTCCGGCGAGGACGTCGGCGACCTCGCCGGGGCCTCCGCGTGGGGCATCGTCCGCTCCGCGCAGTCCGAGCACCCCGGCCGCATCGTGCTGGCCGACGTCGACGCCGACGCCGCCTCCTGGCGGGCCCTGCCCGGCCTGATCGACGCGGACGAACCCCAGCTGGCGCTCCGCCAGGGCACCGCCTACGCCCCGCGTCTGGTCCGCACCCACGCCCACCCCCCGCTGACCGTCCCGGATCCCGCCCAGCCGTGGCGGCTGGACATCCCGGAGAAGGGCACCGTCGACAACCTGGCCCTCGTGTCCTGCCCGGACGTCACCGGGCCCCTGGAGCCCGGCCAGGTCCGGCTCGAGGTGCGGGCGGCGGGGCTGAACTTCCGCGACGTCCTCAACGCGCTCGGCATGTACCCCGGCGGCGCCCGGTTCCTGGGCTCCGAGGCCGCCGGCGTCATCGTCGAGGTCGGGCCCGGCGTGAGCGGGCTCGCCGTCGGCGACCGCGTCATGGGCATGGTGCCCGGCGGCTTCGGCCCGCTGGCCGTGGCCGACCACCGGGTGCTGGCCCGCGTGCCGCGCGACTGGTCCTTCGCCCAGGCGGCCGCCGTCCCCGTGGTGTTCCTGACCGCCTACTACGCGCTGCGAGACCTCGCCGGCCTGGCCGAGGGCGAAACGGTCCTCGTGCACGCCGCCGCCGGCGGCGTCGGCATGGCCGCCGCCCAGCTGGCCCGCCACTGGGGCGCGGACGTCCTCGGCACCGCCAGTGACCGCAAGCAGGACCTGCTGCGGGCCGAAGGCTGGCCCGCCGAGAAGCTGGCCTCCTCCCGCACCCTCGACTTCGAGGACCGCTTCCGCGCCCTCACCGGCGGCCGGGGCGTGGACGTCGTCCTGAACTCCCTGGCCCGCGAGTACGTGGACGCCTCCCTGCGGCTGCTGCCGCCCGGCGGCCGCCTCGTCGAGATGGGCAAGACCGACATCCGCGACGCCGACGAGGTCGCCCGCACCCACCGGGGCGTCACCTACCGGGCGTTCGACCTGATCGAGGCGGGCCCCGAGCGCATCCAGCAGATGCTCGCGGAACTGGTCACCCTCTTCGAACAGGGCGTGCTCCAGCCGCTGCCCGTCACCACCTGGGACGTCCAGCACGCCCGGGACGCGTTCCGCTTCGTGTCCGAGGCCCGCCACGTCGGCAAGGTCGTCCTCACCGTGCCCCGCCCCTGGGACACCGAGGGCACCGTGCTGATCACCGGCGGCACCGGAGAGCTGGGCGGGCTCCTGGCCCGGCACCTGGTGTCCCGGCACGGCGTCCGCCACCTGACGCTGACCAGCCGCCGGGGCCCCGACAGCCCGGGCGCCGCGGCCCTGCGCGAGGAGCTGACGGCACTGGGCGCCGCCCACGTCACCGTCGCCGCCTGCGACGTCGCCGACCGCGACGCGCTGGCCGGGCTCCTGGCGTCCGTACCCGCCGAACACCCCCTGACGGCCGTGGTGCACGCGGCAGGCGTCCTCGACGACGGCGTCATCGCCTCCCTGACCCCCGGCCGCCTGCGGGCGGTGACCCGCCCCAAGGCCGACGCGGCCCGCAACCTCCACGAGCTGACGGCCTCCCTGGACCTGGCCGACCTCGTGCTGTTCTCCTCGGCCGCCGGCGTGTTCGGCTCCGCCGGCCAGGGCAACTACGCGGCGGCCAACGCCTTCCTCGACGGCCTCGCCCAGCACCGCCGTACCCACGGCCTGCCCACCACCTCGCTCGCCTGGGGACTGTGGGCCCAGGCCAGCGGCATGACCGCGCACCTCGACCACAACGACCTCGTCACCGCACGCCAGTCGGGAGCCCAGACCCTCACCACCGAGGACGGCCTCGCACTCTTCGACGCCGCCCTCACCACCCGCAGGGCCCTGCTCGTACCGGTACGGATGGACGCCTCCGCCCTGCGCCCGCGCACCCCGGACGGCATCCCGTCCCTGCTGCGGGCGCTCTACCGCGGCCCCGCCCGCCGCACGGCGAGCACCGCCGAGGCCACCGGCACCGACGGACTGCGCCGGCGCCTGGCCGGGCGCCCCCGCGCCGAGCGCCGCGGCCTGCTGCTCGACCTCGTCAGCACCTGCGTGGCCGCCGTGCTCGGACACACCGGCACCGAACTCGTCCACGCCGACCGCGCCTTCCGCGACCTCGGCTTCAACTCCCTCACCTCCGTCGAACTCCGCAACCGGCTCGGCACCGCCACCGGCCTGCGCCTGCCCGCCACCCTGGCCTTCGACTACCCCGCCCCCGCCGCGCTCGCCGAGTACCTCGAAGCGGAGCTGTCGGACGGCGACGACGCCGAGACCGGTAGTGCCGGCGCGGCGCACCCGGCCGCGACACCGGACGCGGCCGACGACCCCATCGCGATCGTCGGCATGGCCTGCCGCCTCCCCGGCGGCGTCCGCTCCCCGAAGGACCTGTGGGAGCTGCTGTCCTCGGGCACCGACGCCATCGCCCCCTTCCCGGCCGACCGCGGCTGGGACCTCGACGGGCTCTACGACGCCGTGCCCGACGGGCCCGGCGCCTCCCGCACCCGCGAAGGCGGCTTCCTGAACGACGCCGCCGAGTTCGACGCCGACTTCTTCGGCGTCAGCCCCCGCGAGGCCCTGGCCATGGACCCCCAGCAGCGGCTGCTGCTGGAAACGTCCTGGGAGGTCTTCGAGCGCGCCGGGATCGACCCCCGGTCGGTACGCGGCAGCCGCACCGGCGTCTTCACCGGCATGGCCTCCAGCGACTACCTCACCCGCGTCCCGGACGTACCCGAGGAACTCACCGGCTACGTCAACAACGGCAACGCCTTCAGCGTCGCCTCCGGCCGCGTCGCCTACACGCTGGGCCTGGAGGGCCCCGCCGTGACCGTGGACACCGCCTGCTCCTCGTCGCTGGTCGCCCTGCACATGGCGATGCAGTCGCTGCGCCAGGGCGAATGCTCCCTGGCGCTGGCCGGCGGCGTGACCGTCATGTCCTCGCCGCGGCTGTTCACCGACTTCTCCCGCCAGCGCGGACTGGCCGGCGACGGCCGGTGCAAGCCGTTCGCCGCCTCCGCCGACGGGACGGGCTTCTCCGAGGGCGTGGCGCTGGTGCTCGTCGAGCGCCTCTCCGACGCCCGCCGCAACGGACACCCGGTACTCGCCGTCGTCCGGGGCTCCGCCGTCAACCAGGACGGTGCCTCCAACGGCCTCAGCGCCCCCAACGGGCCCTCGCAGCAGCGCGTGATCCGCCAGGCCCTCGCCGACGCCGGCCTGACCCCCCTGGACGTCGACGCCGTGGAGGCCCACGGCACCGGCACCAAGCTGGGCGACCCCATCGAGGCCCAGGCCCTGCTCGCCACCTACGGCCAGGACCGGCCGCAGGACCGCCCCCTGCTGCTGGGCTCCATCAAGTCCAACCTCGGGCACACCCAGGCCGCCGCCGGCGTCACCGGCGTCATGAAGATGGTCCTGGCCCTGCGCCACGGACAGCTGCCCAAGAGCCTCCACATCGACGAGCCCAGCCGCCACGTGGACTGGTCCGCCGGCGCCGTCACCCTGCTCGGCGAGGCCGCCGAATGGCCGGAGACCGAACGGCCCCGCCGGGCCGGCGTCTCCTCGTTCGGCATCAGCGGCACCAACGTCCACGTCATCCTCGAAGAAGCACCGGCCGACACGGAGACGCCGGACACGCCCACCGCCCCGACGAGCGGCGACGCCGTCGGCCGGGCCGTGCCCTGGGTGCTGTCCGCCCGCACCGAACGGGCCCTGCGCGGCCAGGCCCGCGCCCTCCTCGCCCACCTGGAGCACGAACCCGCCACCGACCCGGCCGACATCGCCACGTCCCTGGTCACCCGGCGCTCGACACTCGAACGACGCGCCGTCGTCACCGGCGCCGACCGCGCCGAACTCACCGCCGGCCTGCGGGCACTGGCCGAAGGCACCCCCGCCGGCGGCGTCGTCCACGGCGGCTTCACCGGCGGCCGGGAACGCAAGGTCGTCCTGGTCTTCCCCGGCCAGGGCTCGCAGTGGGCCGGCATGGGCACCGAACTCCTCGACATCTCACCGGCCTTCGCCGACCGCATCGCCGAGTGCGAACAGGCACTGGCCCCCTACGTCGACTGGTCCCTGCGCGACGTCCTGCGCGGCACCGGCGACGCCCCCGGCCTCGACCGCGTCGACGTGGCACAGCCCGCCCTGTGGGCGGTCATGGTCGCGCTCGCCGAGCTCTGGCGCGCCCACGGCGTGCGACCGGCCGCCGTCCTGGGCCACTCCCAGGGCGAGATCGCCGCCGCATGCGTGGCCGGCGCACTGTCCCTCGCCGACGCGGCCAGGATCGTCGCCGTCCGCAGCCAGGCCATCGCCGGGGAACTCTCGGGCCACGGCGGCATGGTGTCCGTCGCCGCCCCCCACGACCAGGTCCTCACCCGCATCGAACGCTGGGGCGACAAGCTGTCCGTGGCCGCCGTCAACGGCCCGGCCACCACCGTCGTCTCCGGCGACACCACCGCACTCGACGAACTCGTCGCCGAGTGCGGCCGCGACAAGGTCCGCGCCAAGAAGATCCCCGTGGACTACGCCTCCCACTCCGCCCACGTCGAACGCATCCACGCCGCCCTCCTCACGGACCTCGCCGGCCTCGAACCCCGCGAGAGCACCGTCCCGTTCTTCTCGACGGTCACCGGGGACTGGATCTCCACCACCGCACTGGACGAGCACTACTGGTACGAGAACCTGCGCCGCACCGTGCGGCTCGAGGAGTCGCTGCGCACGCTGCTCGCCCAGGGCCACGACGTCTTCGTCGAGTCCAGCCCGCACCCCGTCCTGAGCATGGGCATCGAGGACACCATCGCGGACGCCGAGGCCGACGCCGTGTTCATCGGCTCGCTGCGCCGCGACGACGGCGGCCCGGCACGCCTGCTCGCCTCCCTGTCCGAGGCCCATGTGCACGGCGTCGGCGTCGACTGGCGGGAATTCCTCGCCGACGGCCGCCCGGTGGAGCTGCCGACCTACGCCTTCCAGCGCGAGCGGTACTGGCTGGAGGCGACCGAGCCCGTCGACCCGACCGGCCTCGACTCGGTCGTCGCCCTCGCCGACGACGCCGGCGTGGTCCTCACCGGCACCCTCGGCCTCCACACGCACCCCTGGCCGGCCGGCCACATGGTCCTGGACTCGGCCGTCGTCCCCGGCACCGCCCTCGTCGAATGGGCCGTCCGGGCCGGCGACGAAGCCGGCTGCCCGGTCGTCGGCGAACTCACCGAACACCTGCCGCTGGTCCTGCCCGAAGACGGCACCGTCCGCATCCAGGTGGCCGTCGGCGCCGCCGACGACACGGGCCTGCGCCCCGTCACCGTCCACTCGCGCCCCTCCCACGAGGACGCCGGCGCCGCATGGACCCGGCACGCCTCCGGAACGCTCACCGACGCCGCCCACCCGGCGCCCGACACGGCGGCCCTGGACATCTGGCCGCCGGAGAACGCCCGGCCCGTCGACACCGATGAGCTGTACGGGACGCTCGCCGCCCAGGGATACGAACCGTTCCCGACCGTACGAGCGGCCTGGCGGCACGAGAACGACCTGTTCGCCGAGGTCGCCCTCGACGGCACCGCCCAGGACGACGCGGCACGCTTCCGCGTCCACCCGGCCCTGCTGCAGACGGTCCTCGCCCTGTGGGCCGCCGACCACGGAACCGACGGGAGCACGCCCGTGCTGCCCGCCGCCTGGCAGGGCGTGACGGTCCTCGCCACCGGCGCCACCACCCTCCGCGTCCGGCTGACACCGGCCGGCGAGGACGGCACGGTGTCGCTGACAGCCGTGGACACCACCGGCACCCCCGTGATCGCGATCGACGCGATCACCACCCGGCCCGTGTCGCAGGAACGACTCGCCGCCGCCGGAGCGCGGGCGGGCGCCGGAACCGTACGGCACGACGCGCTGTTCCACGTCGAATGGACCCCGCTCACCGCCGTCGGCACCGACAAGCCCGCCGGAACGTGGGCGGTCCTCGGCACGGACCCGGCGGCCACCGCGACCGCCGCACAGCTCGAGCACCTCGGCGTGCCGGTGCACCGCGCCGCCTTCGACGGCACCCCGACCGCCCTGAGCACCGCCCTCGACACCGCCGCACCGGCCGAGGCACCCACGACCGTCGTCCTCCACCTGCCCCAACGGCAGGCCCCCGCCGACCGGTCCACGACGGCCGACGCCGCACACGAGTCCGTACGCCACGTCCTGGCCCTCGCCCAGGCCTGGCTGGACGACGCGCGGTTCGCCGCGTCACGCCTGGTCCTGGTCACCCGGGAGGCCGTCGCCACCGGACCCGACGACACGGTCCAGGGCCTGGCCGACGCCGGGGTATGGGGCCTCATCCGCTCCGCCCAGTCCGAGCACCCCGGCCGGTTCCTGCTCGTCGACCTGGACGACGACGAGCGCTCCCGCGCCGTGCTCGCCCAGGCCACGGCCACGGCCGTCGCCGCCGGCGAATCACAACTGGCACTGCGATCGGGCACCGCGACGATCCCCCGCCTCCAGCGGACCGTCACCACGGCCGAGGAGACCGTCACCCGCACCTGGCAGGGCACCGGCCCCCAGGACACCGAAGGCACCGTGCTCATCACCGGCGGCACCGGAGCGCTCGGCGGCCTCGTCGCCCGCCACCTCGTCACCCGCCACGGCGTCCGCCACCTGCTGCTCACCAGCCGCAGCGGCCTCGCCTCCCCGGGCGCGGAACACCTGCGCGACGAGCTGCGGACCCTGGGAGCCGACGTCGACGTGGTCGCCTGCGACACCGCCGACCGCGACGCCCTGGCCGGGCTCCTGGCGTCCGTACCGGACCGACACCCCCTGACCGCCGTCGTCCACGCCGCCGGCGTACTCGAGGACGGGCTGCTGGAAACGCTCTCCCCCGAACAGGTCGACCGCGTGCTGCGCCCCAAGGCCGACGCCGCCTGGCACCTCCACGAGCTCACCAAGGACGCCGGCCTCGCCGCCTTCGTCCTGTTCTCCTCCTTCGCCGGGGTCGCCGGCGGCATGGCCCAGGCCAACTACGCCGCGGCCAACGCCTTCCTCGACGCCCTCGCCCACCACCGCCGCGCACAGGGCATGGCGGCGGTATCGATGGCGTGGGGATTCTGGGAAGAACCTAGTGGATTGACGTCCACACTGGGCCGCGTGGACGTTGATCGCTTCGCGCGCTCCGGCATGCTGCCCCTCTCCGCCGACCAGGGCCTGGCCCTGCTCGACGCCGCTCCCCGCACCGACCGCGCGCTCCTCGTACCGGTCCGGCTGGACCCCCGGGCCCTGCTCGCCGCCGGCGAACTCCCGCCGGTACTGCGCGGACTCGTACGCACCCCCGCGCGCCGGGCCGTGAGCACCGCCGCCGGAACCCCCGGACACGGCACCGACCGCGCACCCGCGGGCGGCGAACGCCTCGCCCTCGCACAGCGGCTGGCCGGACTCAGCGTGCCGAAGCAGGAGGCCCTCCTGCTCCAGCTCGTCTCCGGACACGTCGCCGCCGTGCTCGGCCACGGCACGCCGGAGGCCGTCGAGGCCGAACGAGGCTTCCTCGACCTCGGCATGTCCTCGCTGACCGCCGTGGAACTGCGCAACCGCCTCAACGCCGAGACCGGCCTGCGCCTCCCGACGACCGCGATCTTCGACCACCCGACCCCCATCGGCCTGGTCCGCCACCTCCGCGCACAGATCGACCCCGGCAGCGCGGACGGGACGGGGACCACCCCGGTGTTCGCCGAACTCGACGACCTCGAAGCGGTCGTGGCCGAGTCCGGCGACCGCCTGGACGCCGACGCCCGGACCCGGCTGGTCCAACGCCTCAAGACATTGCAGTGGAAGCTCGACGTCGCCGACGACGGCGGCCCCGCGGAGGACGACGGCGACGCCGACGCCGACCTCGCGGCCGCCTCGAGCGACGACGAAATGTTTGACCTCATCGACAAAGAACTCGGCCTCGCCTGACAGCCCAGTCGGTCGAAACATCTTTCCTGAACTGGGAGGTTCCCACCCATGGCTAGCGGTAACGAAGACAAGCTCCGCGACTACCTCAAGCTGGTCACCGCCGACCTGCGGCGCACCAAGCAGCGACTGGAGTCGGTCGAGGCCAGGGACAACGAGCCGATCGCCATCGTCGGCATGGCCTGCCGCTTCCCCGGCGGCATCGCCTCGCCCGAGGACCTGTGGCGGCTCGTCGCCGACGGCACCGACGCCGTCGGCGACCTGCCCGGCGACCGCGGCTGGGACGTCGAAGGGCTCTACGACCCCGAACCGGGCAAGCCGGGCAAGAGCTATGTCCGCAGCGGCGGATTCCTCGCCGGCGTCGGCCACTTCGACGCCGACCTCTTCGGCATAGCCCCGCGCGAGGCCCTGGCCATGGACCCCCAGCAGCGGCTGCTGCTGGAATCGGCGTGGGAAGCCATCGAACGCGCCCGCATCAACCCCGCCTCGCTGCGCGGCACCGGCACCGGCGTCTTCGTCGGAGGCGCCGACACCAACTACGGCTCCCTCGCCCGGCAGAGCGAGGAGACCGAGGGACACCTGCTCACCGGCGGCGCGACCAGCGTCCTGTCCGGACGCATCGCCTACACCCTCGGCCTGGAGGGGCCGGCCGTCACCATCGACACGGCATGCTCCTCGTCCCTGGTGGCGCTGCACCTGGCCGTGCGCGCCCTGCGGTCGGGCGAATGCTCGATGGCACTGGCCGGCGGCGTCGCCGTCATGCCGACGACCAGCCTCTTCACCGAGTTCTCGCGGCAGCGCGGCCTCGCCGCCGACGGCCGGTGCAAGCCGTTCGCCGAAGCGGCCGACGGCACCTCCTGGGCCGAAGGCGTCGGCGTCCTGCTCGTCGAGCGGCTCTCGGACGCCCGCCGCAACGGCCACCAGGTGCTGGCCGTCGTGCGCGGCACGGCCGTCAACCAGGACGGCGCCAGCAGCCGCCTCACCGCCCCCAACGGCCCCTCCCAGCAGCGCGTCATCCGCGCCGCCCTGGCCAACGCCCAGCTGTCCCCCGACCAGGTCGACGCGGTGGAGGCGCACGGCACGGGTACGACGCTCGGCGACCCGATCGAGGCGCAGGCGCTCCTGGCGACGTACGGCCAGGACCGGCCCGGGGACCGGCCGCTGTGGCTGGGCGGCATCAAGTCGAACCTCGGCCACGCCCAGGCCGCCGCCGGCGTCGCCGGTGTGATCAAGATGGTCATGGCGATGCGGCACGGCGTGCTGCCGAAGACGCTGCACGTGGACGCCCCCTCCTCGCACGTGGACTGGAACGCCGGCGCGGTCGAGCTGCTGACCGAGCGGATCGAGTGGCCCGAGACGGGCCGGGCGCGCCGCTCGGCGGTGTCGGCGTTCGGCATCAGCGGCACGAACGCACACGTGGTGCTCGAACAGGCGGAGCCCGCCGAGGAGTCGGCGGCCCCGGACCCGTCGGTGGTGCCCGGTGCGGTGCCCGGTGTGGTGCCGTGGATGCTGTCCGGCAAGACCGAAGCGGCGCTGCGCGCACAGGCCGCGCGGCTGCTGGGGCACGTTCAGGACCGGACCGACGTCTCTCTCGCCGACCTCGGCTTCTCGCTGGCCACGAGCCGGGCGGTCTTCCCCCACCGTGCGGTGGTGCTGGCCGCCGACCGGGACGCCGTGACGCGGGCCCTGACGGCCCTGTCCGCCGGTGAGGCGGATGCGGATGCGGGCGTGGTCGAGGGTGCGGTGCGTCCGGGTCGTTCGGCGTTCCTGTTCTCGGGTCAGGGTTCGCAGCGGTTGGGGATGGGCCGTGAGTTGTACGGCCGGTTCCCGGCTTTTGCCGAGGCGTTCGACGCGGTGTGTGCGGGGCTTGATGAGCACCTGGACCGTCCGCTGCATGAGGTGGTCTGGGGCGAGGACGAGGAGCTGCTGAACCGGACGGTGTATGCCCAGGCCGGGTTGTTCGCGGTCGAGGTGGCGCTGTTCCGTCTGGTGGAGTCGTGGGGTGTCCGGCCGGAGTATGTGGCCGGCCACTCCATCGGTGAGGTCGCGGCTGCGCATGTGGCGGGTGTGTTCTCGCTGGGTGACGCGTGTGCGTTGGTGGCGGCGCGTGGTCGTCTGATGCAGGCGCTGCCTGCGGGCGGTGCGATGGTGGCCGTGCAGGCGTCGGAGGACGAGGTCCTGCCGCACCTGAACGACGATGTTTCGATCGCTGCCGTCAACGGACCGTCGTCCGTGGTGGTCTCGGGCGCGGAGAGCACGGTCGAGGCGGTCCGGGCGCACTTCGAGGGCCAGGGCCGTAAGACGACGCGACTTCGTGTCTCGCATGCGTTCCACTCGCCGTTGATGGATCCGATGCTGGAGGACTTCCGTGCGGTGGTGGCGGGTCTGTCCTTCGGTTCCGCCGACATTCCGGTGGTCTCGAACCTGACGGGTGAGCCGGCTTCGGACGAGCAGCTGTGCTCCGCTGACTACTGGGTGCGGCACGTCCGCGAGGCCGTGCGCTTCGCGGACGGCGTACGGGCGCTGCAGGCCGAGGGCGTGACGCGGTTCCTGGAGCTGGGGCCGGACGGTGTGCTGTCGGCCATGGCGCGGGAGTCGGTGGCCGACGAGGCCGCCGTGCTCGTGCCCGTACTGCGCAAGGGCAGGGCCGAGGAGCAGACTCTCCTCGCGGCCCTGGCCCAGCTGTCCGTGCGGGGCGCCGACGTCGACTGGACCGCCGTCTACGAGGGGACCGGCGCCCGGCACGTCGACCTGCCGACGTACGCCTTCCAGCACGAGTGGTACTGGCCGAAGCCGGCCGCCCTCTCCGCGACCGGCGACGTCGGCGCGGCGGGCCTGGAGTCCACCGGGCATCCGCTGCTGAGCGCCTCGGTGGAACTCTCCGACGACGACGGCCTGTTGTTCACGACCCGGCTCTCCCTGCAGTCCCACCCCTGGCTCGCCGACCACGTCGTGATGGGCTCGGCGCTGCTGCCGGGCACGGCGTTCGTCGAGCTGGCGATCCGCGCCGGCGACGAGGTCGGCTGCGACCGGATCGACGACCTCGCCCTGGCCGCGCCGCTCGTCCTGCCCGAACAGGGTGGAGTGCAACTGCAGTTGCGCGTCGGCGCACCCGACGAATCCGGCAGCCGCTCCTTCAGCGTCCGTTCCCGGATCGAAGGCGCCGGCGAACAGCCCTGGGCCCGCCACGCGACCGGCGTGCTGGCCGTGGGGGAGCACACGGCCGATTTCGCCCCCCTCGGCGGCGACGGTGTGTGGCCGCCCGCCGGGGCCGAGCCGGTGGACCTGACGGGCCTCTACGAGGGCATGGCCGAGGGCGGCTTCGCCTACGGCCCGCTGTTCCAGGGCATGCGGACCGCGTGGCGCCACGGCGACGAGGTGTTCGCGGAGGTCGTGCTGCCCGAGGCCGCCGAGGGCGAGGCCGGGGCGGGGGCGTTCGGGCTCCACCCGGCGCTGCTGGACGCCGCCCTGCACGTCGCCGCCTTCAACGGCATGCCGCGCGGAGTGGTGCCCTTCTCCTGGGAAGGCGTCTCCCTGCACGCCTCCGGCGCCTCGGCGGTACGCGTCCGGGTCGCCCGGACCGGGGACGAGTCCGTGTCCGTGGCGATCGCCGACACGGACGGCGGGCCGGTCGCCTCGGTCGAGACGCTGACGCTGCGGGCCGTCGCCGCCGGGGACCGCTCGGCCGGGGCGAACGGGATCGGCCGTGACTCCCTGTTCCGTGTGGACTGGGTCCCGCTGCCGGCTCCGGCCCCGGAGGCCGAGCCCCTGGCCGTCGCCGTTGTCGGGTCCGGTGCCGAAGAGGTCCTGGCGGGGCTGTCGGCTGATGTCCACGAGGACCTGGCCGCGCTGACGGCAAAATCGGAAGCAGATGTTCCGGGTGTGGTGCTGGTGCCGGTGGCCGCGAGCGGCGGCTACGGCGCGGTGGTGGAGTCGGTGCATGCGGCCGTGTCGCGGGTGCTGGGGCTGGTGCAGTCGTGGTTGGCCGAGGAGCGGTTCGCCGGTTCGCGTCTGGTGTTCGTGACGCGGGGCGCGACGACCGGTGACGACCTCGTCGGTGCCGCCGTGTGGGGCCTGGTGCGGTCGGCCCGGTCCGAGAACCCGGGACGCTTCGGCCTGGTGGACCTCGACGGCGCAGAGGACGCCGCGCAGGCCCTGCGGGAGGCGCTCGCTCTGGACGAGCCTCAGCTGGCCGTCCGGGGCGGCGAGGTGCTGGCGGCCCGGCTGGCCCGGGTGCCGGCGCCGGTCGAGTCCGGTCCTGCCGTGTGGGACGCGGACGGCACGGTTCTGATCACCGGTGGCACGGGCGGCCTGGGCCGTGCGGTGGCCCGGCACCTGGTGGCCGAGCACGGCGTACGGAGCCTGCTGCTGGTCAGCCGCCGGGGCGCCGCCGCGGAGGGCGCCGAGGAGCTGATCGCGGAACTGACGCGGCAGGGCGCCGACGTGGCCGTGGAGTCCTGTGACGTCACGGACCGGGACGCCGTGTCCGAGCTCGTGGCGCGGCATCCGGTCTCGGCCGTGGTGCACACCGCCGGCGTGATCGACGACGGGGTCGTCGAAGCCCTCACGCCCGAGCGGCTGGCCACCGTCCTGCGCCCGAAGGTGGACGCGGCCTGGAACCTGCACGAGGCCACCAAGGACCTCGACCTGTCCGCGTTCGTGCTCTTCTCGTCCGTCTCCGGCATCTTCGGCGGCCCCGGGCAGGGCAACTACGCTGCGGGAAACACCTTCCTGGACGCCCTGGCCCAGCACCGCCGTGCGCACGGGCTGCCCGGCGTCTCGCAGGCCTGGGGCCCGTGGACCCAGGACGGAGGCATGACCGGCACCCTGTCCGACGTCGACATCCAGCGGATCGCCCGCTCGGGCATGCCGGAGCTGTCGCCCGCCGAGGGCGTGGCGCTCTTCGACGCCGCGATCACCGCCGACGAGGCGGTCGTGCTCCCCGTACGCTTCGACCTCGCGGCGCTGCGGGCGCAGGGCGACATCCCCGCCCTGCTGCGCGGACTGATCCGGACGCGCGTGCGCCGGTCCGTCACGGCCGGCACGGGCGCCGTCTCCGCCGGACTCGTCCAGCGGCTGACCGGGCTCGCGGTGGCCGAGCGGCGCGAGGTGCTGCTCGACCTGGTGCGTGGGCAGATCGCCGTGGTCCTGGGACACGCGGGTTCGGAGACGGTGGATCCGACGCGGGCCTTCCAGGACCTGGGCTTCGACTCCCTGACGGCGGTCGAACTGCGCAACCGCCTGAACAAGGCGACGGGCCTGCGCCTGCCGGCCACCGCGGTGTTCGACTACCCCACGGCGGACGTGCTGGTGGGCCACCTGCTGGACGAGCTGTTCGGCAGCGAGTCGGCAGAGGCCGTGGTGCCGGTGCGGGTGTTGCCGCCTGTTGCCGACGATCCGGTGGTGATCGTGGGCATGAGCTGCCGCTACCCGGGTGGGGTGTCCTCGCCCGAGGACCTGTGGCGCCTGGTGTCCGAGGGCCTGGACGCGGTGGGCGGCTTCCCGGCCGACCGCGGCTGGGACGTGGAAGGGCTTTACAACGCCGACCGCGAGGTGCCCGGCACGTCGTACACGCGGTCCGGTGGATTCCTGTACGAGGCGGGGGAGTTCGACCCCGACTTCTTCGGGATGAGCCCTCGCGAGGCACTGGCGACGGACTCGCAGCAGCGCCTGCTGCTGGAGACGACCTGGGAGGCCCTGGAGCGGTCCGGCATCGACCCGGTGTCCTTGCGGGGAAGCCAGACGGGCGTCTTCGCGGGCGTGATGTACAACGACTACGGCAACATGCTGGTCGGCGACCAGTTCGAGGGCTTCCGAGGCAACGGCAGCGCCCCCAGCATCGCCTCCGGCCGCGTGTCGTACACCTTCGGCTTCGAGGGCCCGGCGGTCACGGTCGACACCGCCTGCTCGTCGTCCCTGGTCGCGCTGCACTGGGCGGCACAGGCGCTGCGGTCGGGCGAGTGCTCGCTGGCGGTCGCCGGTGGCGTGACCGTGATGTCGACGCCCACCACCTTCGTCGAGTTCTCCCGCCAGGGCGGTCTGTCGGAAGACGGCCGATGCAGGTCTTTCGCCGACGCTGCGGACGGTGTCGGGTGGTCCGAGGGCGTCGGTGTGCTGGTGCTGGAGCGGCTGTCGGACGCGCGGCGCAACGGCCACCGCGTGCTGGCTGTGGTGCGTGGTTCTGCGGTCAACCAGGATGGCGCGTCGAATGGTTTGACGGCGCCGAACGGTCCGTCGCAGCAGCGGGTGATTCGCCAGGCGTTGGCCAGTGGTGGGTTGTCGGCTGCGGACGTCGACGTGGTTGAGGCGCACGGTACGGGTACGACTCTGGGTGACCCGATCGAGGCTCAGGCGCTGCTGGCGACGTACGGCCAGGAGCGACCGGAGGAGCGGCCGTTGTGGCTGGGTTCGGTGAAGTCGAACCTTGGTCATACGCAGGCCGCGGCTGGTGTGGCCGGTGTGATCAAGATGGTCATGGCGATGCGGCACGGGGTGCTGCCGAAGACGCTGCACGTGGACGCCCCCTCCTCGCACGTGGACTGGTCGGCCGGAGACGTCGAGCTGCTGACCGAGCCGGTCGAGTGGGCGGCGACGGACCGTCGACTGCGGGCAGGCGTCTCGTCCTTCGGCATCAGCGGCACGAACGCGCACGTGATCCTCGAGCAGCCCGAGCCCGTCGAGGCGCCGGCCGCTCCGCAGGACGGGCCCACGGTGGCGCCCGGTGTGGTGCCGTGGGTGCTCTCGGGCAAGACCGAGGCCGCTCTGCGCGCCCAGGCCGCCCGTCTGCTCAACCACGTCGAGGGCCAGTCCGAACTGCCGGCCGCGAGCATCGGCTACTCCCTGGCGACGGAACGGTCGAGCTTCCCGCACCGCGCGGTGGTGCTGGCCGCGGACTGGGACGGCATCGTGCGCTCTCTCTCCGCGCTGCTGGTCGGTGAGCCGGACGCGGGTGTGGTCGAGGGCTCGGTGCGTGCGGGGCGTTCGGCGCTCCTGTTCTCGGGTCAGGGTTCGCAGCGGGTGGGGATGGGCCGTGAGTTGTACGGCCGGTTCCCGGTGTTCGCGGATGCCTTTGACGCGGTGTGTGCGGGGTTGGACGAGCACCTGGAGCGTCCGCTTCGGGAAGTGGTCTGGGGTGAAGATGCCGATCTGCTGAACCGGACGGTGTATGCCCAGGCCGGGTTGTTCGCGGTCGAGGTGGCGCTGTTCCGTCTGGTGGAGTCGTGGGGTGTCCGGCCGGAGTATGTGGCCGGCCACTCCATCGGTGAGGTCGCGGCTGCGCATGTGGCGGGTGTGTTCTCGCTGGGTGACGCGTGTGCGTTGGTGGCGGCGCGTGGTCGTCTGATGCAGGCGCTGCCTGCGGGCGGTGCGATGGTGGCCGTGCAGGCGTCGGAGGACGAGGTCCTGCCGCACCTGAACGACGATGTTTCGATCGCTGCCGTCAACGGACCGTCGTCCGTGGTGGTCTCGGGCGCGGAGAGCACGGTCGAGGAGATCCGGGCGCACTTCGAGGGCCAGGGCCGTAAGACGACGCGACTTCGTGTTTCGCATGCGTTCCACTCGCCGTTGATGGATCCGATGCTGGAGGACTTCCGCGAGGTCGTGGCGGGTCTGACCTTCGGTTCGCAGGCCATTCCGGTGGTCTCGAACCTGACGGGTGAGCCGGCTTCGGACGAGCAGCTGTGCTCCGCTGACTACTGGGTACGGCACGTCCGCGAGGCCGTGCGCTTCGCGGACGGCGTACGGGCGCTGCAGGCCGAGGGTGTGACGCGTTTCCTGGAGCTCGGCCCGGACGGCGTGCTGTCGGCCATGGCGCGGGAATCGGTGACCGACGAGGCCGCCGTGCTCGTGCCCGTCCTGCGCAAGGACCGGGCCGAAGAGGTCACGGTGCTCGGCGCGATGGCCCAGCTGCACGTCCAGGGGGCGAAGGTCGACTGGGCCGCTGTCTTCGCCGGCACCGGTGCCGGGCACGTGGATCTGCCGACGTACGCCTTCCAGCACGAGCGGTTCTGGCCGACGGGTTCGCTGATGCGTGCTGGGGATGTTCGGTTCGCTGGTCTGGGTTCGGCGGAGCATCCGATGCTGGGTGCGGCGGTGGAGCTGGTCAATACGGACGGTTTCCTCTTCACGGGGCGTCTGTCGGTGCAGTCGCATCCTTGGCTGGCTGATCACGTCGTCATGGGTTCGGTTCTCGTGCCCGGTACGGCTCTGTTGGAGCTGGCGATCCGTGCGGGTGACGAGACCGGTTGCGGTGCGGTGGAGGAGTTGACGCTTGCCGCGCCGCTGGTGCTGCCCGAGCAGGGCGGCGTCCAGGTGCAGGTGTGGGTCGGTGAGCCGGACGACGCAGGTCGCCGCGCTCTCACCATCCACTCCCGTCGCGATGGCACTCAAGAGCAGCTCTGGACCCTGCACGCTCAGGGAACCCTGGCAGCCGAAGCGGCAGCGGTGGCGTTCGACGCCGCTGTGTGGCCGCCGGAGGGCGCCGAGCCGGTCGACGTGTCCGACTGCTACGAGCGGTTCGCGGATGCCGGGTTCGAGTACGGCCCGGTGTTCCAGGGCCTGCGGGCAGCCTGGCGCCTCGGCGAGAACGTGTTCGCCGAAGTCGGCCTGCCTGACAGCGTGGACGGCGGAGCCTTCGGGCTCCACCCGGCGCTCTTCGACGCCGGCCTGCACGCCTTCGCCTTCGGCGGCGGCGACGAGCCGGGTGGTGTCCCGTTCTCCTGGAGCGGGGTCAGCCTGCATGCGGCAGGCGCTTCCGCGATACGGGTGCGCATGTCGCGGACCGGAGACGGCGCGGTGTCGATCGCGATCGCTGACACGACAGGTGCGCCGGTCGCCTCGGTCGAGTCGCTGGTCGTTCGTACGATCTCCGCCGACCAGCTGAACGCCGTCGGCCACGACTCGCTGTTCGAACTCGTCTGGGCTGCGGTCCAGGTGCCGGGCGACGAGGCGGACGCCGAGGCGTTCAGCGGGCCTTCGGTGGAGACGAGCGCGGACCTTCTGCTGCTCGCAGAAGCGGAAGTGGACGCGCCGGATGTCGTGCTGGTGCCGGTGGCATTGAGCGACGGATCCGGTGCCGTGGTGGAGTCGGTCCATGCGGCCGTGTCGCGGGTGCTGGGTCTGGTGCAGTCGTGGTTGGCCGAGGAGCGGTTCGCCGGTTCGCGTCTGGTGTTCGTGACGCGGGGCGCGACGACGGGTGACGACCTCGCCGGTGCTGCCGTGTGGGGCCTGGTGCGCTCGGCGCAGCTGGAGAACCCGGGCCGCTTCGGCCTGGTGGACCTGGGCGGCGACGAGGACTCCTCGTCGGCGCTGCTGCGTCGGTCGCTCTCTCTGGACGAGCCGCAGTTGCTGGTCCGGGGTGGCGAGGTGCTGGCGGCCCGGCTGGCCCGGGTGCCGGCGCCGGTCGAGTCCGGTCCTGCCGTGTGGGACGCGGACGGCACGGTGCTGATCACCGGTGGCACGGGCGGCCTGGGCCGTGCGGTGGCCCGGCACCTGGTGGCCGAGCACGGCGTACGGAACCTGCTGCTGGTCAGCCGCAGTGGTCCGGCCGCCGAGGGCGCCGAGGAACTCGTCGCCGAACTGGCCGCCCAGGGCGCCGACGCGACCATCGCCGCATGCGACGTCTCGGACCGGGACGCGCTGGCCGAGCTGGTGGCGCGGCACCCGGTCTCGGCCGTGGTGCACACGGCCGGCGTGCTGGACGACGGTGTGATCGGGTCGCTGACCCCGGAGCGCCTGTCGGCCGTCCTGCGCCCGAAGGTGGACGCGGCCTGGAACCTGCACGAGGTCACCAAGGACCTCGACCTGTCCGCGTTCGTCGTCTTCTCGTCCGTAGCGGGCACCTTCGGCAGCGCGGGCCAGGGCAATTACGCCGCCGGCAACGCCTTCCTGGACGCCCTCGCACGGTTCCGCCGTGCGGAGGGCCTGCCCGGTGTGTCGCTGGCCTGGGGCCCCTGGGCCCAGGACAGCGGAATGACCGGGACCCTCTCCGAAGCCGACATCCAGCGGATCAACCGGGCCGGCATGCCGCCGCTGTCCGTGGAGCAGGGCCTGGCGCTGTTCGACGCCGCGCTGTCCGGCGTGGAACCGGCCGTACTGCCGGTGCGCCTCGACCTGGCGGCCTTCAAGTCCCAGGGCGAGATCCCCGCTCTGCTGCGCGGGCTGATCCGGACGCGCGCACGGCGCGCTGCGGTCGCCGGTTCGGCGGCCACGGCCGGTCTCGTGCAGCGGTTGGCGGGGCTTGCGGTGGCGGAGCGGCGTGAGGCGCTGCTCGACCTGGTGCGTGGGCAGATCGCGGTGGTGCTGGGGCACGCGGGTTCGGAGACGGTGGATCCGACGCGGGCCTTCCAGGACCTGGGCTTCGACTCCCTGACGGCCGTCGAACTGCGCAACCGCCTCGGTACGGTGACCGGGCTGCGGCTGCCCGCGACCGCCGTGTTCGACTACCCCACGGCAGATGCGCTGGTGGGCTTCCTCCTGGACGAGCTGTTCGGCGGCGAGTCCGCGGAGGCGCTGGTGCCGGTGCGGGTGTTGCCGCCTGTTGCCGACGATCCGGTGGTGATCGTGGGCATGAGCTGCCGCTACCCGGGCGGGGTGTCTTCCCCGGAGGACCTGTGGCGCCTGGTGTCCGAAGGCGTCGACGCGGTGGGCGGCTTCCCGACCGACCGCGGCTGGGACGTGGAAGGGCTTTACAACGCCGACCGCGAGGTGCCCGGCACGTCGTACACGCGGTCCGGTGGATTCCTTTACGAGGCGGGGGAGTTCGACCCCGACTTCTTCGGGATGAGCCCTCGCGAGGCGTTGGCGACGGATTCGCAGCAGCGTCTGTTGCTGGAGACGACCTGGGAGGCGTTGGAGCGGGCCGGTATTGATCCGGTGTCGTTGCGGGGCAGCCAGACGGGTGTCTTCGCGGGTGTGATGTACAACGACTACGCGAATCTGCTCTCCGGTCCCGAGTTCGAGGGCTATCAGGGCAGCGGTAGCGCGGGCAGCGTGGCCTCGGGCCGCGTGTCGTACACCTTCGGTTTCGAGGGCCCGGCCGTCACGGTCGACACGGCCTGCTCGTCGTCCCTCGTGGGTCTGCACCTGGCGGCGCAGGCGCTGCGCTCGGGCGAGTGCTCGCTGGCGGTGGCCGGCGGCGTGACGGTGATGTCGACGCCGATGACGTTCATCGAGTTCTCCCGCCAGGGCGGATTGTCGGCGGACGGCCGGTGCCGGTCGTTCTCCGATGCGGCGGACGGTGTGGGCTGGTCCGAGGGCGTCGGCATGGTCGTACTCGAGCGGCTGTCGGACGCGCGCCGCAACGGCCACCGTGTGCTGGCCGTGGTGCGTGGCTCGGCCGTCAACCAGGACGGTGCGTCGAACGGTTTGACGGCGCCGAACGGTCCGTCGCAGCAGCGGGTGATCCGCCAGGCGTTGGCCAGTGGTGGGTTGTCGGCTGCGGATGTCGATGTGGTCGAGGCGCATGGCACGGGTACGACGTTGGGTGATCCGATCGAGGCCCAGGCGCTGCTGGCGACGTACGGGCAGAACCGGCCCGAGGACCGGCCGTTGCGGCTCGGTTCGATCAAGTCGAACATCGGTCACACGCAGGCTGCGGCTGGTGTGGCCGGTGTGATCAAGATGGTTATGGCGATGCGGCACGGTGTGCTGCCGAGGACGCTGCATGTGGACGCGCCGTCCTCGCACGTGGACTGGAGCGCCGGCGCGGTCGAGCTCCTTGCCGACGAGCTGGCCTGGCCCGAAGGCGACGGCCCGCGTCGCGCGGCCGTCTCCTCCTTCGGCATCAGCGGCACGAACGCGCACGTGATCCTGGAGCAGCCCGAGCCCGTCGAGGCAACGGACGGACAGGCCGAGCCCGTGGTCGAGCCCGGTGTGGTGCCGTGGGTGCTCTCGGGCAAGACCGAAGCCGCTCTGCGGGCGCAGGCTGCCCGCCTTCTGGACCACGTTCAGGGCCGGACAGACGCCACCCTTGCGGACATCGGCTTCTCCCTTGTGACGAACCGGTCCGCCTTCGCCCATCGCGCGGTCCTTCTGTCCGCCGATGTGGACGACGCGCTGCGGGTCCTGTCCGCGCTGGCGGCGGGCGAGGCGGATGCGGGTGTGGTGGAAGGCTCGGTGCGTGCGGGTCGGTCGGCGTTCTTGTTCTCGGGTCAGGGTTCGCAGCGGTTGGGGATGGGTCGTGAGTTGTACGGCCGGTTCCCGGTGTTCGCGGATGCCTTTGACGCGGTGTGTGCGGGGCTTGATGAGCACCTTGAGCAGTCGGTCTCGGCTGTCGTCTGGGGCGAGGACGAGGAGCTGCTGAATCAGACGGTGTACGCCCAGGCCGGGCTGTTTGCCGTCGAGGTGGCGCTGTTCAGGCTGGTGGAGTCGTGGGGCGTCCGCCCCGACTTCGTGGCGGGTCATTCCATCGGTGAGGTGGCGGCTGCGCATGTGGCGGGTGTGTTCTCGCTGGCCGATGCGTGTGCGTTGGTGTCGGCGCGTGGTCGTCTGATGCAGGCGTTGCCTGCGGGCGGTGCGATGGTGGCCGTGCAGGCGACCGAGGACGAGGTCCTGCCGCACCTGAACGACGATGTTTCGATCGCTGCCGTCAACGGACCGTCGTCCGTGGTCGTCTCGGGCGCGGAGGGCGCCGTCGAGACCGTCCGGGCGCACTTCGAGGCGCAGGGCCGCAAGACGACGCGACTCCGCGTCTCGCACGCGTTCCACTCGCCGCTGATGGATCCGATGCTGGACGACTTCCGCGCGGTCGTGGAAGGCCTGACCTTCCAGTCCCCGACCGTCCCCGTAGTCTCCAACCTCACCGGCGAGCAGGCCACCGCTGAGCAGCTGTGCTCTGCCGAGTACTGGGTACGCCACGTCCGTGAGGCGGTCCGCTTCGCCGACGGCATCCGTACCCTGCAGGCCGAAGGTGTCACCCGCTTCCTGGAGCTCGGCCCGGACGGTGTCCTGACCGCCATGGCCCAGGAGTCGGTGACCGACGAGGCCGCCGTGCTCGCCCCCGTACTCCGCAAGAACCGTGCCGAGGAGACGACGGCGCTCGCGGCCGTGGCGCAGCTCTACGTCCACGGTGCGCGGGCCGACTGGTCCGCCGTCTTCGCCGGCACAGGTGCCCGGAGGGCCGACCTGCCGACGTACGCCTTCCAGCGCGAGCGGTTCTGGCCGACGGGTGCGCTGGTGCGTGCCGGAGATATCCGGTTCGCGGGTCTGGGGTCGGCCGAGCACCCGATGCTGGGCGCGGCCGTGGAACTGGCCGGTGCCGACGGGTTCCTCTTCACTGGACGGTTGTCCCTGGAGTCCCACCCGTGGCTCGCCGACCACGTCGTCAAGGGTTCCGTGCTCGTCCCCGGGACGGGTCTGCTGGAGCTGGCCGTCCGCGCCGGTGACGAGGTCGGCTGCGACGTCGTCGAGGAGCTGACGCTCGCCGCGCCGCTGGTCCTGCCCGAGCAGGGCGGTGTCCAGGTGCAGGTGCGCGTGGGCGTCCCGGACGAGGACGGGCGTCGCGCCCTGAGCGTGCACTCCCGGCCGGAGGGCCAGGGCCACGAACCCTGGCTCCGGCACGCCGCCGGTTTCCTGGCCACCGGTGCCGCCGCCCCGCAGTTCGACGCAGCGGAGTGGCCGCCCGTGGGTGCGGAGGCGGTGTCGGTCGACGGCGCGTATGAGGTGATGCTGGAGAGCGGTTACGGCTACGGGCCGGTGTTCCAGGGGCTTCGGGCGGTGTGGAAGCAGGGCGAGGATCTGTTCGCCGAGGTGGCGCTGCCGGAGTCGGCGAAGGACGAGGCCGCGCGCTTCGGTCTGCACCCGGCTCTCCTCGACGCCGCCATGCACGCCGCCATCCTGGTGAGCACGGGCGACGAGACGATGATCCCGTTCGCGTGGAACGACGTGGCGCTCTTCGCGGTGGGCGCGTCCGAGGTGCGGGTGCATCTGTCGCGGACCGGTGACGGCAGCCTGGCACTGGCGGTCGCCGACGCGACCGGCCGGCCGGTGCTGTCCGTGGGGTCGGTGGCCGGGCGCCCGGTGTCGGCCGAGCAGCTGGACGCCGGGTCCCGTTCGGGTCGGCCGCTGTACGGGATCGAGTGGACGGTGGCTCCGGCCGCGACCGACGTCGACGGAACCGACGCCTCCTGGGCGCACTGGGACGCGGTGACGGATGACGCGGAGGCGGTGCCGCCCGTTGTGGTGCTGGACTGTGGCGGCGCGACGTCGCCCTCGACGGACGATGATGTGCCTGCCGGCATCCGGACGGTGACCCAGAGGGTGCTGGATGCCGTTCAGCTCTGGCTGGCGGAGGAGCGGTTCGCCCAGTCGCGCCTGGTCGTGGTGACGCGCAACGCGATGGCCACCGCCGAAGGTGCCGCGCTGGATGTGGTGCAGGCTCCGGTGTGGGGTCTGGTCCGTGCGGCGCAGGCGGAGAACCCGGGCCGGTTCGTCCTGCTGGACGTCGACAGGGACCTGGAGCCCGGTGACCCGCTGCCGGCCGCAGCACTCGCCTCCGGCGAGCCGGAACTGGCCGTCCGCGCCGACGACATACTCATTCCGCGCCTGGCCCGTCTGACGTCCGCCGGGTCGGATGTGACGCTCGACGTCGACGGCACGGTTCTGATCACCGGTGGTACCGGTGGTCTGGGCGCCGTCGTGGCCCGCTACCTCGTCGTCGAGCACGGCGCACGGCACCTGGTGCTGACCAGCCGCCGAGGCCTGGAGGCCCCGGGAGCGCCCGAACTGGCGGCAGAGCTCGACGGACTGGGCGCGCAGACCCGCATCGTCGCCTGCGACGTGTCCGACCGGACCGCGCTGTCCGCTCTCCTCGACGGCATCACCGCCGAGCGGCCTCTGACGGCCGTCGTGCACGCGGCCGGAATCGGTGACAACGCCCTGGTGGGCGCGCTCACCCCGGAGCGCATGGAGGCGGTGCTGGCGCCCAAGGCCGACGCAGCCTGGTACCTGCACGAGCTGACGCGCGAGATGGACCTGGCGGCCTTCGTTCTCTTCTCCTCCGCCGGTGGCCTCGTGCTGACCGCCGGGCAGGGCAACTACGCCGCCGCCAACGTCTTCCTCGACGCCCTCGCCGCCCACCGGCACGCCGAGGGGCTCCCGGCCACGGCCATGGCCTTCGGCCTGTGGGAGGTCGGCGCCGGACTCGGCCAGCACCTCAGGGACGTCGACCGCAAGCGGATGGCGACCCAGGGCGTACCGGTGCTGTCGCACGAGACAGGTCTGCAGCTGTTCGCGGCCGGCCTGCGCTCGGACCGCCCCGCCGTCGCGCCCATCAGCGTGGACGTTGCCGCGTTGCGCGCCCGTACCGACGAAGTGCCCGCGCTGCTGCGCGCACTGGCGCCCCGGACCGTCCGGCGCACCGCCGCCGTCGGCAACGGCGCCACGGCCGGGACGCTGGGCGACCGGCTCTCCGGCCTGACGGCCGGCGAGCGGCACCGCGCCATCCTGCAGATCGTGCGCAACCAGGTCGCCGCGGTGCTCGGCCACGGCTCGCCCGACGCGATCGGACCGGACCGCGCCTTCCAGGAGCTCGGCTTCGACTCCCTCTCCGCGACCGAACTGCGCAACCAGCTCAACACCATCACCGGCCTGCGCCTGCCGGCCACCCTCGTCTTCGACCACCCCAACGCCCTCGCCGTCACCGACCACATCGATTCCCTGGTCGGCGGCCGGAGCACCGAGGCGGTGTCCGGCACCGTCGTCGGCGCGGCCGAGCGCCCGGCGGACGACGAGCCGATCGCCATCGTGGGCATGGCCTGCCGCTACCCGGGCGGGGTGACGAGCCCCGAGGACCTGTGGCGGCTGGTGGTCGACGGTGTGGACACCGTCACCGACCTTCCCGGCAACCGTGGTTGGAACATCGAGGACCTCTACGACCCGGAGCCCGGCAAGGAAGGCAAGAGCTACACGCGCCGGGGCAGCTTCCTCCACGACGCCGCCGACTTCGACCCCGCCTTCTTCGGCATCTCGCCGCGCGAGGCGCAGTACATGGACCCGCAGCAGCGCCTGCTCCTCGAAGCCTCCTGGGAGGCGATGGAGCGCGCGGGCATCGACCCGGCCTCGCTCAAGGGCAGCCGGACCGGTGTCTTCGCGGGTGTGATGTACCACGACTACGCACTGAACGTGTCCCCCTCGGGCACCAGCGGCGGCAGCGTCGTCTCGGGCCGTGTGTCCTACACGTTCGGCTTCGAGGGCCCGGCGGTCACGGTCGACACGGCGTGCTCCTCGTCGCTCGTGGCCCTGCACCTCGCGGTCCAGGCGCTGCGGTCGGGCGAGTGCTCGCTGGCGCTGGCCGGCGGTGCGACCGTGATGTCCACGCCGGGCATGTTCATCGAGTTCAGCCGGCAGCGGGGCCTGTCCGCGGACGGCCGCTGCAAGGCGTTCGCCGGTGCGGCGGACGGCGTCGGCTGGTCCGAGGGCGTGGGCGTGCTCCTCGTGGAGCGCCTCTCCGACGCACAGCGCAACGGGCACCGGGTCCTGGCGGTGGTGCGGGGCACGGCCGTCAACCAGGACGGCGCGAGCAACGGCTTCTCCGCCCCCAACGGCCCCTCCCAGCAGCGGGTGATCCGGCAGGCACTGACCGCCTCCGGGCTCGCGGCGTCCGACATCGACGCGGTGGAGGCGCACGGCACGGGTACGACGTTGGGTGACCCGATCGAGGCGCAGGCGCTGCTGGCGACGTACGGCCAGGACCGGCCGGAGGACCGGCCGCTGTGGCTGGGCTCGGTGAAGTCGAACATCGGCCACGCGCAGGCAGCGGCCGGCGTCGCCGGCGTCATGAAGATGGTGCTGGCGATGGAGCACGGCCTCCTGCCCAGGACCCTGCACGTGGACGAACCCTCGCCCCACGTGGACTGGACGGAAGGAGCCGTCGAGCTCCTGACCGAGGCCCGGCAGTGGCCCGAGACCGGTCACCCGCGCCGCGCGAGCGTCTCCGCGTTCGGCATCAGCGGCACCAACGCGCACGTCATCCTCGAGCAGGGGCCGGGCGCGCCCGCGACCGTACCCGCTGTACCCGCCGTACCCGCAGAGCCGGCGTCCGGCGTCCGGGGCGCCGTGCCCTGGCTGGTGTCCGCGGCGACCCCCGAGGCCCTGCGGGCCCAGGCCGACCGCCTGCTGTCGTTCGTGGAGTCCCGGCCGGAACCGACCCTGCTCGACATGGCCCACTCCCTCGCCACCACGAGGTCCGCTCTGGAACGCCGTGCGGTCGTCGTCGGCACGGACCGCGACGAGCTGCTGAACGGGCTGCGGGCACTCGCCCGGGGCGAGAGCGCCGCGGGGGTCTTCACGGCGTCCGCACGGACCAGCGATCCGACGGCGTTCCTGTTCTCGGGTCAGGGTTCGCAGCGGTTGGGGATGGGTCGTGAGTTGTACGGCCGGTTCCCGGTCTTCGCGGATGCCTTTGACGCGGTGTGTGCGGGGCTTGATGAGCACCTGGACCGTCCGTTGCGTGAGGTGTTCTGGGGTGAAGATGCCGATCTGCTGAACCGGACGGTGTATGCCCAGGCCGGGCTGTTCGCTGTCGAGGTGGCGCTGTTCAGGCTGGTGGAGTCGTGGGGTGTCCGTCCGGACTTCGTGGCGGGCCACTCCATTGGCGAGGTGGCGGCCGCGCATGTGGCGGGTGTGTTCTCGCTGGCCGATGCGTGTGCGCTGGTGGCGGCGCGTGGTCGCCTGATGCAGGCACTGCCTGCGGGCGGTGCGATGGTGGCCGTGCAGGCGACCGAGGACGAGGTCCTGCCGCACCTGAACGACGATGTTTCGATCGCTGCCGTCAACGGACCGTCGTCCGTGGTTGTTTCGGGTACGGAGAGTGCCGTCGAGACCGTCCGGGCGCACTTCGAGGCGCAGGGCCGTAAGACGACGCGACTGCGCGTCTCGCATGCGTTCCACTCGCCGTTGATGGACCCGATGCTGGAGGACTTCCGCGCGATCGTGGAAGGCCTGTCGTACGCCTCTCCGAACATCCCGGTGGTCTCCAACCTCACCGGCAAGCAGGCCACCGACGAGCAGCTGTGCTCGGCCGAGTACTGGGTCCGCCACGTCCGTGAAGCGGTCCGCTTTGCCGACGGCATCCGTACCCTGCAGGCCGAAGGCGTCACCCGGTTCGTCGAGCTCGGCCCCGACGCCGTGCTCACCGGAATGGTCCGGGACTGCCCGGACGAGGCGGCGGTCGAGGGCTCGGTTCTCGCCGTGCCGATGCTGCGCAAGGGCAGGGACGAGGCCGCGACCCTCACGGGCGCGATCGGTCACCTGCACGCTTCCGGAGCGGCCGTGGACTGGCACGCCTTCTTCGCCGGAACAGGTGCCCGCAATGTCGATCTGCCGACCTACGCCTTCCAGCGGCAGCCGTTCTGGGTGAACGCCACGAGCGGGTCCGCGGCCGGCGACATGGGCTCGGCCGGTGTGGGCACCGTGGCGCATCCGTTGCTGGGTGCGGTCGTGCGGCTGCCGGACACGGACGGTGTGGTGCTGACGGGCCGCCTGTCGGTGCGGACGCACCCGTGGCTGGCGGACCACATGGTCCAGGGAGCGGTGCTGGTGCCGGGCACCGGCCTGGTGGAACTCGCCCTCCGGGCGGGCGACGAGGTCGGTTGCGGTGCGCTCGAGGAACTGACCCTCGCGGCCGCGCTCGTACTGCCTGAGCACGGCGGCGTTCAGGTCCAGGTCGTGGTGGGTGCTCCGGAGTCGGGCCGTCGCCCGGTGGCGGTGTACTCGCGCCGCGACGACGCCGTCGACGACCAGGACGCGTGGACGCGCCACGCCTCCGGTTTCCTGACGCCCGATGCCGTTCCCGCGGCCTTCGACCTGGCCGAATGGCCGCCTGTGGGTGCGGAGGCGGTGTCGGTCGAGGGTGCGTACGAGTCGATGCTGGAGGGCGGTTACGGCTACGGGCCGGTGTTCCAGGGGCTTCGGGCGGTGTGGAAGCAGGGCGAGGATCTGTTCGCCGAGGTGGCGCTGCCGGAGTCGGCGAAGGACGAGGCCGCGCGCTTCGGTCTGCACCCGGCTCTCCTCGACGCCGCCATGCACGCCGCCATCCTGGTGAGCACGGGCGACGAGACGATGATCCCGTTCGCGTGGAACGACGTGTCGCTCTTCGCGGTGGGTGCGTCCGAGGTGCGGGTGCGCCTGACACGGACCGGTGGTGGCGGGCTTTCGCTGGCCGTCGCCGACGTGGCGGGCCGGCCGGTGCTGTCCGTGGGCTCGATGGTCGGCCGGCCGGTGTCGGCGGAGCAGCTGGAGACCGGCGGCGGCTCGGGTGAGTCGCTGTACGGGATCGAATGGTCCGCCGTACCGGTGACAGAGGGCGCCGGGGCGTCCTGGACTTCATGGGATGCACTGACGGACGCGGACGCGGACGCGGACACGGACGCCGACACCGAGCCGGTGTCGGAGGCGGTGGTGCTGGACTGTGGCGGTGCGACGTCGCCCTCGGCGGGCGATGTGCCGTCCGATGTGCGGTCGGCGATGCACTACGCGCTGGACGCGATCCGGCGCTGGCTGGCCGAGGAGCGGTTCGCCCAGTCGCGCCTGGTCGTGGTGACGCGCGACGCGGTGGCCACGGCCGGGGGCGCGGCGCTGGATGTGGTGCAGGCTCCGGTGTGGGGTCTGGTCCGTGCGGCGCAGGCGGAGAACCCGGGCCGGTTCGTCCTGCTGGACGTCGACCGGGAGCTGGAGCCCGGTGACCCGCTGCTGTCCGCTGCGGTCGCTACGGGCGAGCCGGAGCTGGCGATCCGCGCCGATGAGGTGCTGGTCCCGCGTCTGGTCCGTTCGATGCCGGACGGCTCGGATGTGACGCTCGACGTCGACGGCACGGTTCTGATCACGGGCGGTACCGGTGGTCTGGGCGCGGTGGTGGCCCGTTACCTGGTCGTGGAGCGGGGCGTACGGCACCTGGTGCTGACCAGCCGCCGTGGCCTGGAGGCCCCGGGAGCGCCCGAACTGGCCTCGGAACTCGACGGTCTCGGCGCGCGGACGCGGATCATCGCGTGCGACGTCTCGGACCGCGACGCGCTGTCCGCTCTCCTCGACGACATCACCGCCGAGCGGCCTCTGACGGCCGTCGTGCACGCGGCCGGAGTGGGCGACAGCGCCCTGGTCGGTGCTCTGACGCGCGAGCAGGTGGAGGCGGTGCTGGCGCCCAAGGCGGACGCGGCCTGGTACCTGCACGAGCTGACGCGTGGGATGGATCTGGCGGCCTTCGTTCTCTTCTCCTCCGCCGGTGGCCTCGTGCTGACCGCCGGGCAGGGCAACTACGCTGCCGCGAACGTCTTCCTCGACGCCCTGGCGGCCCACCGGCACGCCGAGGGGCTCCCGGCCACGGCCATGGCCTTCGGCCTCTGGGAGGTCGGCGCCGGCCTCGGCCAGTACCTGAGCGACATCGACCGCAAGCGGATGGCGACGCAGGGCGTTCCCGCGCTCTCGTACGAGTCCGGGCTGGCGCTATTCACGGCCGGCCTGCGCTCGGAACGTTCCACCGTCGTGCCCATTCGCGTGGACGTCGCCGCGTTGCGCGCCCGTACCGACGAAGTGCCCGCGCTGCTGCGCGGGCTGGCTCCGGCGGTCCGGCGGGCGGCGGCGGTCACCGGCGGACACGCACCGGTGGCCGACCTCGACCGGCGCCTGGCGGGCCTGACGCCGGCCGAGCGGCACCGTGCGGTGCTGCACATCGTGCGTGAGCAGGTCGCCGCAGTGCTCGGACACGCCTCCGCGGAGGCGATCGAACCGGCACGGGCCTTCCAGGAGCTCGGTTTCGACTCCCTGGCCGCGACCGAACTGCGCAACCAGCTCAACCGCATCACCGGCCTGCGCCTGCCGGCCACCCTCGTCTTCGACTACCCCAACGCCCTTGCTGTGACCGGCCACATCGAAGCCGAGCTGGCGCCGGCGGTGGCCGACGGCATCCGCCAGGTGTCGGGCGAGGACGAGATCCGGCAGGCCCTGCAGACGATCCCGACAAACCGGTTGCGCGACGCGGGGCTGATGGACAGCCTTCTCGAGCTCGCGGAGGTCCGGGTCCTGTCGTCCGACGCGGATCTCTTCGCCGACGCCGACACGGAACCCGACGCCGACACGGAACCCGGCGCCGAGAGCGACGCAGGCTCCGAGACCGACGGCAGTGCGCTGCGCGCCGCGCGGTTGGAGACCTCCCGGCTGCGGAAGCACAACCGGAAGCTCTCCGCCGCCCAGCACGAGCCGATCGCCATCGTGGGCATGGCCTGCCGCTACCCGGGCGGGGTCACGAGCCCGGAGGACCTGTGGCAGCTGGTGACGTCCGGTACGGACGCGGTCTCCGCCTTCCCGGCGGACCGCGGCTGGGACCTCTCGCCCCTCCGCGACCCGAACGCCGCCCACCCCGGTGACCACTACGCCGACGCGGGCGGATTCCTCGACTCCGTGGCGGACTTCGACCCCGGCTTCTTCGGGATCTCGCCGCGCGAGGCCCTCGCCATGGACCCCCAGCAGCGGCTGACGCTCGAACTGTCCTGGGAGGCGCTGGAGCGGGCCGGCATCGACCCGACGTCCCTGAAGGGCACGCAGACGGGCGTCTTCGCCGGCGTCATGTACCACGACTACCCCGGCAGCGACGGAAACGGCAGCGTCGTCTCCGGCCGGGTGGCGTACAAGCTGGGCCTCGAAGGGCCCGCGGTCTCGGTGGACACCGCCTGCTCGTCCTCCCTGGTCGCACTGCACCTCGCGGTGCAGGCGCTGCGCCAGGGCGACTGCTCCCTGGCGGTGACGGGCGGTGTCACGGTCCTGTCGACGCCCGGCGTGTTCGCCGAGTTCGGCCGCCAGGGCGCCCTCGCCCCGGACGGCAGGTGCAAGTCCTTCGCCTCGGCCGCCGACGGAACCGGATTCTCCGAGGGCGCCGGCTTCCTCGTCGTCGAAAGGCTGTCGGACGCGGTACGCAACGGTCACCCCGTGCTCGCCGTCGTCCGCGGCTCGGCCGTCAACCAGGACGGCGCCAGCAACGGCCTCACCGCCCCGAACGGCCCCTCCCAGCGACGCGTGATCCGACAGGCTCTCGCCAACGCGCGCCTCTCCGCCGACCAGATCGACGTCGTCGAGGCGCACGGCACGGGTACGACGTTGGGTGACCCGATCGAGGCGCAGGCGCTGCTGGCGACGTACGGCCAGGACCGGCCGGAGGACCGGCCGCTGTGGCTGGGCTCGGTGAAGTCCAACATCGGTCACACGCAGGCTGCGGCCGGCGTCGCCGGTGTCATCAAGATGGTCATGGCCATGCGCCATGGAGTGCTGCCGTCGACGCTCCACGTCGACGAACCCTCCTCCCAGGTGGACTGGTCGGCCGGCGCCGTACAGCTCCTGACCGGGGCCAGGGACTGGGCCGCCGCCGGCCGTCCGCGGCGCGCGGGCGTGTCGTCGTTCGGTATCAGCGGCACCAACGCGCACGTGCTGGTCGAGCAGGCACCGGCCGTCACCCCGGCCACGACCGAGGAGACGGAGGGCGCGGCCCCGGTCGTGCCGTGGCTGCTCTCCGCCCACGACGGGAACGCCCTGCGCGCCCAGGCCGAGCGGCTGCTCTCCCGGATGGACGGCGACGCCGCTCCCCGGCCGGTGGACGTGGCGTTCTCGCTGGCGACGACCAGGGCGGCGCTCGAGCACCGTGCCGTGGTCGTCGGCAGCGACAAGGACGAGCTCGTGGCCGGACTCGGCGCGGTGGCGCGGGGCGAGACGCCCACTGGAGTGGACTCCGAGGGGCTTCTGGCGCTGCTGTTCTCGGGTCAGGGGTCGCAGCGGGTGGGGATGGGCCGTGAGTTGTACGGCCGGTTCCCGGTGTTCGCGGATGCCTTCGATGCGGTGTGTGCGGGGCTTGATGAGCACCTGGACAGTCCGTTGCGTGAGGTGGTCTGGGGCGAGGACGAGGAGCTGCTGAACCGGACGGTGTATGCCCAGGCCGGGCTGTTTGCGGTCGAGGTGGCGCTGTTCCGTCTGGTGGAGTCGTGGGGTGTGCGGCCGGAGTATGTGGCGGGTCATTCCATTGGTGAGGTGGCGGCTGCGCATGTGGCGGGTGTGTTCTCGCTGGCGGATGCGTGTGCGTTGGTGGCGGCGCGTGGTCGTCTGATGCAGGCGCTGCCGTCCGGTGGCGCGATGGTGGCCGTGCAGGCGACCGAGGATGAGGTCCTGCCGCACCTGAACGATGATGTTTCGATCGCTGCCGTCAACGGACCGTCGTCCGTCGTGGTTTCGGGTAAGGAGAGTGCCGTCGAGGCGATCCGGGCGCACTTCGAGGCACAGGGCCGTAAGACGACGCGACTGCGCGTCTCGCACGCGTTCCACTCGCCGTTGATGGACCC
>NZ_JBFADG010000031.1:0-66032 GCF_040641275.1 Streptomyces sp. NPDC021096
GGACGGGCTGCACATGCAGCCCGTCCGGCGTTTGAGGACCGGGGGTTCGGGGGCGGAGCCCCCGCCGTCAGGGTGACGCCGGCGGGTACAGATCGCGCGGCAGCTGGGCGGCCGCGGACTGGTCCAGCAGCCACAGCGTGCGGCGTGAGCCATAGGCGCCCGCCGCAGGGGCCTGGATCTCGCCGGCGCCGGACAGGGCCATGGCCACGGCGTTGGCCTTGTCCTCGCCCGCCGCCAGCAGCCAGACCTCCCGGGCCGCGCGGATCGCCGGCAGGGTCAGCGAGACCCTGGTCGGCGGCGGCTTCGGGGCGCCGTGGACGCCGACGACCGTGCGCTCGGTCTCGCGGACGCCCGGGAGCTCCGGGAAGAGCGAGGCGACGTGCGTGTCCGGGCCGACGCCCAGCAGGAGGACGTCGAAGGACGGGACCGGGCCGTGGTCCTCGGGCCGGGCGGCCGCGGCCAGTTCGGCCGCGTACGCCTCCGCCGCCGCGTCGGCGTCGTCGTACGTGCCGTCCGCGGCGGGCATGTAGTGGACCCGCGCCGGGTCCAGGTCCACCGCGTCGAGCAGGGCCTCGCGCGCCTGTGTGGCGTTGCGCTCGGGGTCGCCGTCCGCCAGGAACCGCTCGTCGCCCCACCACAGGTCCAGACGCGACCAGTCGACCGCGTCCCGGGCGGGCGCCGCGGCGAGGGCCGCGAGCAGCCCGTTGCCGTTGCGCCCGCCGGTGAGGACGACGGACGCCGAGCCGCGGGCGGCCTGGGCGTCCACGATCTTCGTGATCAGCCGGGCGGCCGCGGCCTGGGCCATCAGCTCCTTGTCCCGGTGGACGACGATCTGAGGCGTGCTCACTTGGACGCCGCCTTCTTGCCGGAGGCCTTCTTCGCCGGGGCGGGCTTGTCCTCGGCGGCCGGGGCGGCCTCGGGAGCCTCCGCGGCCTCCGGGGCCGGACCGCCGGCCGCCGCCGGGGCGGCCGGCACCGGGTCGCCGAGCCGCTCCACGCCGTACTTCAGCGCGGACTCGTAGATGTCGTCCGGGTCCAGTCGGCGCAGCTCCTCGGCGAGGAGCTCCGCGGTGTCCCGCCGCTTGAGCGCCACGGCGCGGTCCGGCTGGCCGCGCATGGAGAGCGTGGCCAGGGAGCCGTCCGGGCGGTCCAGGGTGATGACGCCGGAGGTGGTCTCCAGGCGGACGGCCGTCAGGCCGGGGCCCTCGGAGACGGTCCGCCGGGCGGTCACCCCGAGGCGGTCGGCGAGCCACATGGCCAGCAGCTCGGCGCTGGGGTTGTAGGCCTCGCCCTCGACCTCGGCCGAGGTGACCTCGATGCCCGGCTGCTGGTCCAGGGCGGCCGCGAGCATCGAGCGCCACGGCGTGATCCGGGCCCAGGCCAGGTCGGTGTCGCCGGGGGAGTAGCTGGAGGCGCGGGCCGCCAGCTCCGTGACGGGGTCCTCGGCGGCGTAGGTGTCGGTGACCCGGCGCTGGCCGAGCGCGCCGAGCGGGTCCTTCTCCGGGTCGATCGGGGAGGCCACCGGCCACCACACGACCACGGGGGCGTCCGGCAGCAGCAACGGCAGCACCACCGACTGGGCGTGGTCTATGACCTCGCCGTACAGCCGCAGCACCACCGTCTCGCCGGTGCCGGCCGACGTGCCCACCCGTACCTCGGCGTCCAGGCGGGCCTGGGCGCGGTCGCGCGGCGAGCGGCTGACGCGCTTGATGACGACGAGCTTGCGCGAGGGGTGCTCGCGGGAGGCCTCGTTGGCCGCCTTGAGCGCGTCGTACGCGTGCTCCTCGTCGGTGACGATGACCAGGGTCAGCACCATGCCGATGGCAGGGGTGCCGATGGCCCGGCGGCCCTGGACCAGAGCATTGTTGATCTTGCTGGCCGTGGTGTCCGTGAGATCCATTTTCATGGCCGACGCCAGCTCCGTCCCTCTCGTGCGAGCATCTCGTCCGCCTCGACCGGGCCCCAGGTGCCGGCCGCGTACTGGGCGGGCTTGCCGTGCGCGTCCCAGTACTCCTCGATCGGGTCGAGGATCTCCCAGGAGAGCTCGACCTCCCGCAGGCGCGGGAAGAGGTTGGCGTCGCCGAGCAGCACATCGAGGATGAGCCGCTCGTACGCCTCCGGGCTGGACTCGGTGAACGACTCGCCGTAGGCGAAGTCCATCGAGACGTCGCGGACCTCCATCGAGGTGCCCGGCACCTTCGAACCGAACCGCATGGTGACGCCCTCGTCCGGCTGCACCCGGATGACCAGGGCGTTCTGCCCCAGCTCCTCGGTGGCGGTGTGGTCGAAGGGCGAGTGCGGGGCGCGCTGGAAGACGACCGCGATCTCCGTGACGCGACGGCCCAGACGCTTGCCGGTGCGCAGGTAGAAGGGGACGCCCGCCCAGCGGCGGTTGTCGATCTCGAGCTTGATCGCGGCGTAGGTGTCGGTCTTCGAGCGGGGGTCGATGCCCTCTTCCTCGAGGTAGCCGACGACCTGCTCGCCGCCCTGCCAGCCGTTCGCGTACTGGCCGCGCACGGTGTCCTTGCCGAGGTCCTTGGGCAGCCGCACGGCGCCCAGCACCTTGGTCTTCTCCGCGACCAGCGCGTCCGCGTCGAAGGAGGCGGGCTCCTCCATGGCGGTCAGCGCCAGCAGCTGCAGCAGGTGGTTCTGGATGACGTCACGGGCGGCGCCGATGCCGTCGTAGTAGCCGGCGCGGCCGCCGATGCCGATGTCCTCGGCCATGGTGATCTGCACGTGGTCGACGTAGGACCGGTTCCAGATCGGCTCGAAGAGGGTGTTGGCGAAGCGCAGCGCCAGGATGTTCTGGACCGTCTCCTTGCCCAGGTAGTGGTCGATCCGGAAGACCGCCTCGGCCGGGAAGACCTCGTGGACGATCCGGTTCAGCTCCTGGGCGCTCTTCAGGTCGTGGCCGAAGGGCTTCTCGATGACGGCGCGCCGCCAGGAGTTCTCCTTCTGCTCGGCCAGGCCGTGCTTCTTGAGCTGCTGGACCACCGTGGGGAAGAACTTCGGCGGCACGGACAGGTAGAAGGCGAAGTTGCCGCCCGTGCCCTGCGCCTTGTCCAGCTCCTCCATGGTCTTCTTGAGGGTGTCGAAGGCCTCGTCGTCGTCGAAGTCGCCCTCGACGAAGCGGCAGCCCTGCACCAGCTGCTGCCAGACCTCCTCGCGGAACGGGGTGCGCGCGTTCTGCTTGACCGCGGTGTACACCTCGTGGGCGAAGTCCTCGTCGTGCCAGGAGCGGCGGGCGAAGCCGATCAGGGAGAAGCCCGGCGGCAGAAGGCCACGGTTGGCCAGGTCATACACGGCGGGCATCAGCTTTTTGCGGGACAAATCGCCCGTGACGCCAAAGATGACCAGGCCCGACGGCCCCGCGATACGCGGGAGCCGTCGGTCCAGAGCGTCACGCAGCGGATTGCTGCTGCTCAATTCACGCCTCCGGGGCGAGGCGCTTGAGCTCCGCCTCGGTGGACTTCAGAAGGTCGTTCCACGACTGCTCGAACTTGTCGACGCCCTCGTCCTCGAGGAGCTGGACGACGTCGTCGTACGAGATGCCCAGCTTCGCCAGCGCGTCGAGCTCGGCCTTGGCCTGCTCGTACGTGCCGCGCACCGTGTCACCGGTGATCTGCCCGTGGTCGGCGGTGGCCTCCAGGGTGGCCTCCGGCATGGTGTTCACCGTGTTGGGGGCGACCAGGTCGTCCACGTACAGGGTGTCCTTGTAGGCCGGGTCCTTGACGCCGGTCGAGGCCCACAGCGCACGCTGCTTGTTGGCGCCGGCCTTCTCCAGGGCGGTCCAGCGGTCCGAGGAGAAGACCTCCTCGTAGGCCTGGTAGGCCAGACGGGCGTTGGCGAGGGCGGCCTTGCCGCGCAGCGCCTTGGCCTCGTCGGTGCCCAGCGCGTCCAGGCGCTTGTCGATCTCGGTGTCCACGCGGGACACGAAGAAGGACGCGACCGAGTGGATCAGGGACAGGTCCAGACCCGCGGCCTTGGCCGTCTCCAGACCGGTCAGGTAGGCGTCCATGACCGCGCGGTAGCGCTCGAGGGAGAAGATCAGCGTGACGTTGACGCTGATGCCCTTGCCGATGACCTCGGCGATGGCCGGCAGGCCCGCCTTGGTCGCCGGGATCTTGATCAGGGTGTTGGGGCGGTCCACCAGCCAGGCCAGCTGCTTGGCCTCGGCGACGGTGGCGGCGGTCTCGTGCGCCAGGCGCGGGTCGACCTCGATGGAGACCCGGCCGTCCTGGCCGTCGGTCGCGTCGAAGACCGGGCGCAGGATGTCGGCGGCGTCGCGGACGTCCGCCGTCGTGATCATGCGGATGGCCTCGTCCACGGTCACCTTGCGCACGGCGAGGTCGGCGAGCTGCTGCTCGTAGCCGTCACCGCTGGAGATGGCCTTCTGGAAGATCGACGGGTTGGTCGTGACGCCCACGACGTGGCTCTGGTCGATGAGCTCGGCCAGGTTGCCCGACGTGATGCGCTTGCGGGACAGGTCGTCCAGCCAGATCGCGACGCCTTCGTCGGAGAGGCGCTTGAGTGCGTCTGTCATGGGGTTTGCATCTCCTACTGGTTGTATACGGGCGTCGTCAGCGGCGGTTGACGTCGGCGATCGACTCGCGGGCGGCCTCGACGACGGCCTCCGAGGTCAGGCCGAACTCGCGGTAGAGCACCTTGTAGTCGGCGGAGGCGCCGAAGTGCTCGAGCGAGACGATGCGGCCGGCCTCGCCGACGTAGCGGTGCCAGGTCAGGCCGATGCCGGCCTCGACGGCCACGCGGGCCTTGACGTCCGGCAGCAGCACGCCGTCGCGGTAGGCCTGGTCCTGCTCCTCGAACCACTCGACGGACGGCATCGAGACCACGCGGGTCGGGATGCCCTCGGACTGGAGCGCGGTGCGGGCCTCGACGGCCAGCTGCACCTCGGAGCCCGTGGCGATCAGGATCACCTGCGGGCGGCCGCCCTCGGCCTCGAACAGGACGTAGCCGCCCTTGGCCACGCCCTCGTTGGCCTCGTACGTCGGGACGTTCTGGCGGGTGAGGGCCAGACCGTGCGGCGCCGGGTGGGTGGTGTGACGCTTGGTGATCTCGCGCCAGGCGATCGCCGTCTCGTTGGCGTCGGCCGGGCGGACCATGTTCAGGCCCGGGATGGCCCGCAGCGCGGCCATGTGCTCGACCGGCTGGTGGGTCGGGCCGTCCTCGCCCAGGCCGATGGAGTCGTGCGTCCACACGTAGGTGACCGGCAGCTTCATCAGCGCGGCCAGACGCACGGCCGGGCGCATGTAGTCGGAGAACACCAGGAAGGTGCCGCCGTAGATGCGGGTGTTGCCGTGCAGCGCGATGCCGTTCATGGTCGAACCCATGGCGTGCTCGCGGATGCCGAAGTGGACCGTACGGCCGTACGGGTTCGCCTCCGGCAGCGGGTTGCCCTCCGGGAGGAAGGAGGACGACGCGTCGATGGTGGTGTTGTTCGAGCCGGCGAGGTCGGCGGAGCCGCCCCACAGCTCGGGGATCACGCCGCCCAGCGCCTTGAGGACCTCGCCGGACGCCTTGCGGGTCGCGACGTCCTTGCCGGCCGGGAAGACCGGAACGGCCTTCTCCCAGCCGTCGGGCAGCTCGCCCGCGTTGATGCGGTCGAAGTCGGCGGCGCGCTCGGGGTTGGCCTGGCGCCACTGCTGGATCCGCTTGTCCCAGGCGGCGTGCGCCTCGGCGCCGCGGTCGACGACCTGGCGGACGTGCGCGAAGACCTCGTCCTCGACCTGGAAGGTCTGCTCGGGGTCGAAGCCCATGACCTTCTTGGTCGCCGCGACCTCGGCGTCGCCGAGCGCCGAGCCGTGCGAGGCCTCGGTGTTCTGGGCGTTCGGGGCCGGCCAGGCGATGATCGTGCGGGCCGCGATGATCGAGGGGCGCTCGGTCTCGGCCTGCGCGGCCTTGAACGCCGCGTACAGGGCCTTGACGTCGAAGTCGCCGTTGGCGGCCTGCTCGATGCGCTGGACGTGCCAGCCGTAGGCCTCGTAGCGCTTGAGGACGTCCTCGGAGAAGGCGGTCTCGGTGTCGCCCTCGATCGAGATGTGGTTGTCGTCGTAGAGCGCGACGATGTTGCCGAGCTTCTGGTGGCCGGCCAGCGAGGACGCCTCGGCGGAGATGCCCTCCTCCAGGTCGCCGTCGGAGACGATCGCCCAGATGGTGTGGTCGAAGGGCGACTCGCCCTTCGGGGCCTCCGGGTCGAACAGGCCGCGCTCGTAGCGGGCGGCCATCGCCATGCCCACGGCGTTGGCGATGCCCTGGCCCAGCGGGCCGGTGGTGGTCTCCACGCCGCGGGTGTGGCCGTGCTCCGGGTGACCGGGGGTCTTGCTGTCCCAGGTGCGGAAGGCCTTCAGGTCCGCGAGCTCCAGGCCGTAGCCGGCCATGAAGAGCTGGACGTAGAGGGTCAGGCTGGTGTGACCGGGGGAGAGGACGAAACGGTCGCGGCCGGTCCAGTCGGCGTCACTGGGGTCGTGCCGCATCAGCTTCTGGAACAGCATGTAGGCCGCGGGCGCCAGGCTCATGGCCGTGCCCGGATGGCCGTTGCCGACCTTCTGCACGGAGTCCATGGCCAGGACGCGGGCGGTATCGACGGCCCGCTGGTCCAGTTCGGTCCATTCGAGGTCTGTGGTGGTCGGCTTGGTGCTCACCCTCGGATCAGGGCTCCTCTCCACATGTTCAATCTGCCGGGGGCGGTATTGCCCGCCACGACGCGGCGCCGTCGAGCCTACCCCCGCTGGGACGCGCATTTTTTCGACGTACAGTCGGGCTCCTTGCCTCTCATTTGAGTGCGCGCGGCGGCCATGACTCCAGCCTGCCGGGCGCACGGCCCGCCCGCCTCTCGAACGCGACCGTTCTGTCGGGTTACGCGCCGTACGATCCGGCGGCGCCGGGGCCTCAACACGACCCCACCCCGGCGGAGGCCGGGCTGACCCCTGCGTCTAGAGTGGCGTGGTACGCGCAAGCCTTTACCCGGGATTCCCGCCCGGACGCGCTTGCTGGCCTTATCTCTGTCAGGGGTGTGCGTGACGGCCGTCGAATCCCGTCCTGCGGGGGTGCTCACCGAGAGCCCGGTCCCGGGTCACCGGCCGCTCGGGGCCCGTGTCAAGGCGTTCGTGGCACTCACGAAGCCGCGTGTCATCGAGCTGCTGCTGATGACGACGGTGCCGGTGATGTTCCTGGCGGCCGAGGGTGTGCCCGACCTGTGGCTCGTGCTGGCCACCTGCATCGGCGGTTACCTCTCCGCCGGTGGCGCCGGCGCGTTCAACATGTACTACGACCGCGACATCGACGCGATGATGGACCGTACGTCGCAGCGTCCACTGGTGACGGGCATGGTCTCGCCCCGCGAGTGCCTGGTCTTCGCCGCCGCGCTGACCGTCGGGTCGACCGTGTGGTTCTGGTATCTGGTCAACCCCCTGTCGGCGATGCTGTCGCTGGGCGCGTCCCTGTTCTACACCGTCGTCTACACGATGATCCTCAAGCGGCGTACGGCCCAGAACATCGTCTGGGGCGGGATCGCCGGCTGCCTGCCGGTCATCATCGGCTGGTCGGCGGTCAAGAACGAGGTCTCCTGGGCCTCCGTGATCCTCTTCCTCGTCATCTTCTTCTGGACGCCGCCGCACTACTGGCCGCTGTCGATGAAGGTGAAGGACGACTACGAGCGCGTGGGCGTGCCCATGCTGCCGGTCGTCGCGGGCAACAAGGCCGTGGCCAAGCAGATCGTCCTCTACAGCTGGGTGATGGTCGGCGTGTCGCTGCTGCTGACGCCGCTGGGCTACACCGGCTGGTTCTACACGCTCGTCGCCGTCGTATGCGGCGGGTTGTGGCTGAAGGAGGCGCACGCGCTGCAGGCGCGCGCCAAGGCGGGCATCACGGGCGCGAAGCTCAAGGAGATGCGCCTGTTCCACTGGTCGATCACGTACGTGTCGCTGCTGTTCACCGCTGTCGCGATCGACCCCTTCCTGCGCTGACGTCAACAGGCTGCCGATCGGGCGGCGCGGGTGGTCAAAGCCACCCGCGCCGCCCATCGCCGTTTCGGCTACCCGTCGGTAGCATCCTGGCCATGGCAGACAACAAGCAGGCAGCGAAGCTGGCCAAGCAGATCACCGCCTTCGCCAGGAGCCACGGCGGCAGCGCCGAAGGCCAGCTCGCCCACATAGGGCGGGGAACCACCCGCATCGCCCTCGTCGGCGCCAACGGCGAGTGGGGCAACCTCGTGGCCCGCGACTTCGAGACCGCCCGCCAGGCCACCGAGCTGGCCGGGATCACCCTCCAGGACGACTTCGACGGCGAGATGGCCGCCAAGGTCCGCACGGGCCCGTACGAGTGGTCCCGCATGGCCGGCATCCAGATCGGCGGCCCCGCCAATCCTTCCGCCGATAACTGACGGCCCCCTCGCCCGTTAGAACCACCGGGAGCGGCGCCACGGCGCCGCACGGTGGGGACCGGTGAGGGAGGGGCGCATGGACGGCTTGATGGAGGGCATACCGCCGCTCGTCGACCAGTACAGCCACGGAGCCGTCCACGGGGACCTGGGGATCGGCGCCTTCGAGACGCACCTGGCCGAGGCCGCCGGGTCCACCGGGCCCGCGCCGCCCGGCACCACCTTCTTCGACAGCCGCGCCGGCCTCGCCGTGCGCCGCTGGTGCCCGCCCCTGCTGGGCCTCGAACCGCACTGCGAGCCCGTCCGCTATCTGGCCAGGCGCCGCGAACTGGGCGCCTACCGTGCCGGGCACCTGCTGCTGCGCGGCGCCGGCATCGGCACGTTCCTGCTGGCGGCCGGGGCGCCCGGCGACCTCACCTCGCCCGCCGAACTGGCCCGCGCCGCCGACGGCCGCGCCCACGAGGTCGTACGACTCGAACCGCTCGCCGCCCACGTGGCGGACGGATGCGGCAGCGCGGACGCCTTCCTCGCCTGTACCGCCGAGGTCCTCTACACGGCCGCCCGCACCGCCACGGCCTTCGCCTCCGGCGTCGCCTTCTGCGAGGGCGCCCCGCCCGCGGCCGCACAGGTGCGCGAGGCCGCCGGGCGCTGGCTGCGCACCCGCCGCCGGGGCGAGGCGCCCACGGACGCGGTCCTCGGCCGGCACCTGCTGTGGAGCGCGGTCGCCACGGGCCTGCCCCTGCAGCTGCACTGCCCGGACCCGCAGCGGCTCACCGGATTCCTGCGGGCCACCGCGAGCCGCGGCGCGGACCTGGTGCTGCTGCCGGACCCCTGGCACCGGCGGCAGGCGGCCCAGCTGGCCGCCGCCTTCCCGCACGTCTACGCGGACGTCGGGACCCGGCCCGAGGAGACCCTGCGCGAGGCGCCGTTCGGCAAGCTGCTGTTCTCCACGGGCGCACGGGGCCTGGCGGAGCTGTACGTGGTGGCCGCCCGGCTCTTCGTACGGGCCATGGAGCGGCTGATGGGCGACTGGGTCGCCGACGGCTGGTGCCGGGCGGCCGAGGCGGGGCGGATCGCCTCGCTGGTGGCCGCCGGCACCGCCCGGAGGGTCTACCGGCTGGACGCCGTCGCGGGCTGAGCGGCGGCCTCGTGCTCGCCGGAGGGGGCGGGCAGCTCCACCGGCTCGCCGCGCTCGCGCAGCGAGAGGAAGACCCGCAGCACCGCGATCCACACCAGGCAGGAGCCGAACATGTGGGTGCCGACGATGACCTCGGGCGAGTCGTTGAAGTACTGCACGAAGCCGACGACGCCCTGGAGCATCAGGACGGCGAACAGCTCGACCACCCGGCGCCTGGGCGCCTCGGGCGCGTCGACGGCCCGCAGCACGAACCACAGGGCCACGGTGAGACCGACGACGACGAAGACGAAGTCGACGTGCAGCTGCGTGATCTGGTGCCAGTCCAGCGGGATGCGGTGGATGTCCTTGGACGCGTCGCCCGCGTGCTTGCCCGAACCGGTCACGACCGTGCCCGCGATGATCAGCAGAGCCGTCGCGACGACCAGGACCCCGGTCAGCTGACGCACCGGACGGGCCACCAGATCGCGCGGCTCCTCGTCGCCCTCGTGCGAGCGCCGCCACATCACCACGGCCACCGTCAGCAGCGCGGTCGCCGCCAGGAAGTGCGACGCGACGATGTAGGGGTTGAGTCCCGTCAGGACCGTGATGCCCCCGATGATGCCGTTGCTCGCGATCAGCCAGAACTGCGCCCAGCCCAGCCGGGTGAGGGAGCGGCGGCGCGGCAGGGACGCGCGCGCCGCGACGATCGCCACGCCCACGACCGCGCACAGCACGTAGGTGAGCATGCGGTTGGTGAACTCGATGATGCCGTTGATGCCCATGGCCGGCGTGGGCGTCAGGCTGTCCTCCGTGCACGTCGGCCACGTGGGACAGCCGAGCCCGGACTGGGTGAGCCGGACCGCGCCACCGGTCACGACGATGATCACGGCCATGACGACGCAGGCCAGTGTGGCGCCCCGGACGAAGCGGGCGGAGGGCTGCCAGCGGTCGGCGACCATCTGGAGGGGATTCAGCGTTTTCGGCACGGGAGTCATCGTACGGGTGGGCTTGTGCATGGATTCACGAGGGGGCGGCAGGTCCCCGGCGCGCCCTATTCCCAGCGGAAGAACCGGGCCGCCGCGCCCAGCCCCAGCGCGGCCCACGCGGCCAGGATGCCGAGGTCGGCCCACGGCATGGCCGCGCCGTCGCGCAGGACGTCCCGCAGGCCGTCGGAGAGCGCCGAGATGGGCAGCAGCGCCAGCGCCGACTGGACGGCGCCGGGGAACTTCTCCAGCGGCACGATGACGCCGCCGCCGACGAGCAGGAGCAGGAAGACGAGGTTGGCCGCGGCCAGCGTCGCCTCCGCCCGGAGGGTGCCGGCCATCAGCAGCCCCAGCCCGGAGAACGCGGCCGTGCCGAGGACGAGCAGCAGGAGTACGGCCAGCGGGTTGCCGTGCGGCGACCAGCCGAGCGCGAAGGCGATCACGGTCAGCAGCGCGATCTGCAGGATCTCGGTGACCAGCACGGAGCAGGTCTTGGCCGTCATCAGGCCCCAGCGCGGCAGGGGGGAGGCGCCCAGCCGCTTGAGCACGCCGTAGCGGCGCTCGAAGCCGGTGGCGATGGCCTGCCCGGTGAACGCCGTCGACATCACCGCCAGCGCCAGCACGCCGGGGGTCAGGAAGTCCACGGCCTTGTCCTCACCCGTGTCGACGATGTCGACGGTGCTGAAGAGCGTCAGCAGGAGGGTGGGGATGACGACGGTCAGCAGCAGCTGCTCGCCGTTGCGCAGCAGCATCCGCGTCTCCAGCGCGGCCTGGGCCCGGATCATCCGGCCGAGGGGGGCGGCGCCGGGCTTCGGCGCGAAGGTACCGGTGGCGGTCATGCGCGCAGCTCCTTGCCGGTGAGCTCCAGGAAGACGTCCTCGAGGGTGTGGCGCTCGACCGTTATGCGGTCGGGCATGACTCCGTGCTGGGCGCACCACGACGTCACCGTCGCGAGCAGCTGCGGGTCGACCGTGCCGCTGACGCGATAGGAGCCGGGGGCCGGCTCCACGGCGGCGGAGTCGGCGGGCAGGGCCTTGAGAAGGGAGGCCAGGTCCAGGCCGGGCCGGCCGTGGAAGCGCAGGCTGTTCTCGGCGCCGCCGCGGCACAGCTCCTCGGGGCTGCCCTGGGCGACGACCTTGCCGCCGTCGATGATGGCGACGTCGTCGGCCAGCTGTTCGGCCTCGTCCATGTAGTGCGTGGTCAGCACGGTCGTCACGCCGTCCGCGCGCAGCTCGCGCACCAGGTTCCAGGTGGCGTGCCGGGCCTGCGGGTCCAGGCCCGCGGTCGGCTCGTCGAGGAAGACCAGCTCGGGGCGGCCGACGACGGCCATGGCCAGCGAGAGCCGCTGCTGCTGCCCGCCGGACAGCCGCCGGTAGGCCGTGCGGCCGCAGTCGCCCAGGCCGAGCCGCTCGATCAGCGCGTCGACCTCCAGGGGGTGTGCGTGCAGTGACGCGGTGTGGCGGAGCATCTCCTCCGCGCGGGCGCCGGCGTAGATGCCGCCGCTCTGCAGCATCACGCCGATGCGCGGGCGCAGGGCCGCGGAGTCGGCGACGGGGTCGAGCCCCAGCACGCGGACGGTGCCGGCGTCGGGGCGGCGGTAGCCCTCGCAGGTCTCGATGGTGGTGGTCTTGCCGGCCCCGTTGGGGCCCAGGACGGCCGTCACGCCGCCGGTCGCGACGCTCAGGTCGAGGCCGTCGACCGCGGCCTTCGCCCCGTACCGTTTGACCAGGCCGTGGACTGCGACCGCGGGCTCTGCATGCATGCCCGGAAGTGTACGAAGCCCGCGGGCCGGTCAGGGCCGCCGGGGTCGGGGTTAGGTGACCCTAAGTGATCAAAGCCACCGTTCCGTGATCCGGACGAGCTTGTCGCGCCTCCGGCAATTACGCAACAATGGTGTTGTGAAATACGCGGGCGAAGCTCCACAGGGACCCGTGGCCGAGCCGGCCGCCGGGCAGGGCCCCCGCATACCCACTGCCCACGACGAGCAGTCAGGCACCCGCAACCGCGTCGCCCGGTCGATCCTCGATCACGGTCCGTCCACCGCGGCCGAGCTGGCCGTGCGCCTCGAGCTCACCCAGGCGGCCGTCCGCCGCCACCTCGACACCCTGGTGTCCGAGGGCGTGGTCGAGCCCCGCGAGAAGCGCGTCTACGGTGCCCGCTCCCGTGGCCGCCCCGCCAAGGTATTCGCCCTGACCGACTGCGGCCGGGACGCCTTCGACCAGGCCTACGACCAGCTCGCCGGAGACGCCCTGCGCTGGATCGCCCAGTCCGCGGGCGGCGGCGAGATGGGCGAGGCGGCGGTCGCGGCCTTCGCCCGCGCCCGTATGGCCGCACAGGCCGAGGCCTATCGCGCAGCCCTCGAGGTCGTCGCCCCCGAGGACCGCACGGAGGCTCTCGCCCGGGCATTGACCGCGGACGGGTACGCTGCTACGGCGCGTAGCGCGCCGGTCGGCGAACAGCTTTGCCAGCACCACTGCCCGGTCGCCCATGTCGCCGAGCAGTTCCCGCAGCTGTGCGAGGCGGAGACCGAGGTCTTCTCCCGCCTGCTCGGGACACATGTGCAGCGTCTCGCCACCATCGCCCACGGTGACGGTGTGTGCACGACGTACATCCCCAAAAAGACCACCACCGCATCCACCAGCACGGCCGGGAGGAACCCCGCATGACTCTCCCCACGGAGACTGCCCACCCTGAGCTCGAGGGCCTGGGCACGTACGAATACGGCTGGGCCGACTCCGACGAGGCCGGTGCCGCGGCCAAGCGCGGCCTCTCCGAGGAGGTCGTCCGCGACATCTCGGCCAAGAAGTCCGAGCCTGAGTGGATGCTGAAGCTCCGCCTCAAGGGCCTGAAGCTCTTCGACAAGAAGCCCATGCCGACCTGGGGCTCCGACCTCTCCGGCATCGACTTCGACAACATCAAGTACTTCGTGCGCTCCACCGAGAAGCAGGCCGCTTCCTGGGAGGACCTGCCGGAGGACATCAAGAACACCTACGACAAGCTGGGCATCCCCGAGGCCGAGAAGCAGCGCCTGGTCGCCGGTGTCGCCGCCCAGTACGAGTCCGAGGTCGTCTACCACCAGATCCGCGAGGACCTGGAGGAGCAGGGCGTCATCTTCCTGGACACCGACACCGCCCTGAAGGAGCACCCCGAGCTCTTCCAGGAGTACTTCGGCACGGTGATCCCGGTCGGCGACAACAAGTTCGCCTCGCTGAACTCCGCCGTGTGGTCCGGCGGCTCCTTCATCTACGTCCCCAAGGGTGTCCACGTCGACATCCCGTTGCAGGCCTACTTCCGCATCAACACGGAGAACATGGGCCAGTTCGAGCGGACGCTGATCATCGTCGACGAGGACGCCTACGTCCACTACGTCGAGGGCTGCACCGCCCCGATCTACTCCTCCGACTCGCTGCACAGCGCCGTCGTGGAGATCATCGTCAAGAAGGGCGGCCGCTGCCGCTACACGACGATCCAGAACTGGTCGAACAACGTCTACAACCTGGTCACCAAGCGGGCCGTGGCCTACGAGGGCGCGACCATGGAGTGGGTCGACGGCAACATCGGCTCCAAGGTGACGATGAAGTACCCGGCCGTCTACCTGATGGGCGAGCACGCCAAGGGCGAGACCCTGTCCATCGCCTTCTCCGGCGAGGGCCAGCACCAGGACGCCGGCGCCAAGATGGTCCACATGGCGCCGAACACCTCCTCCAACATCGTCTCCAAGTCGGTGGCGCGAGGCGGCGGCCGTACCTCCTACCGCGGCCTCATCGAGATCGGCGAGGGCGCCCACGGCTCCAAGTCGAACGTGCTCTGCGACGCCCTGCTGGTGGACACCATCTCCCGGTCGGACACCTACCCCTACGTCGACGTCCGCGAGGACGACGTCTCCATGGGCCACGAGGCGACCGTCTCCAAGGTCAGCGACGACCAGCTCTTCTACCTGATGAGCCGCGGTCTGTCCGAGGACGAGGCCATGGCCATGATCGTCCGCGGCTTCGTCGAGCCGATCGCCCGCGAGCTGCCGATGGAGTACGCGCTGGAGCTCAACCGGCTGATCGAGCTGCAGATGGAAGGCTCGGTCGGCTGACCCCGCCCCCCGGACATCGCAGCGAACCCTTTGTGACAGGAAGAGAGCACGACGACAGCCATGGCTGACAACACTCCCGCCGGCAGCACGACCGACGGCGCCATCCAGGTGGGCGGGCCCAAGCAGCCCATCGACGCGCGGGTCAGCGCCCCCGCCTCGTACGACGTCGCGGACTTCCCCGTGCCGAACGGCCGCGAGGAGGAGTGGCGGTTCACCCCGCTGACGCGCCTCCGCGGCCTGCACGACGGCACCGCCGTCGCTGATGGCGCCGGCGTCAAGGTCGAGGTGACCGCCCCCGAGGGCGTGACCGTGGAGACCGTCGGCCGCGACGACGCCCGTCTCGGCAAGGCCGGCAAGCCCGTCGACCGGGTCGCCGCCCAGGCGTTCACCTCCTTCGAGAAGGCCTCGGTCGTCTCGATCCCCAAGGAGACGGTGCTCACCGAGCCCGTCCGGGTCGCCGTGCACGGCGAGGGCGGAGTGGCCTTCGGCCACCAGGTCATCGAGATCGGCGCCTTCTCCGAGGCCGTCGTCGTCATCGACCACACCGGTGACGCCACGCTGGCCGCCAACGTCGAGTACCTCATCGGCGACGGCGCCAAGCTCACCGTCGTCTCCGTCCAGGACTGGGACGACACCGCGGTGCACGCCGCCCAGCACACCGCCCTGGTCGGCCGCGACGCCACCTTCAAGTCCGTGATCGTCACCCTGGGCGGCGACCTGGTCCGCCTCCACCCGCGGGTCGTCTACGCCGGCCCCGGCGGCGAGGCCGAGCTCTACGGCCTGTACTTCACCGACAACGGCCAGCACCAGGAGCACCGCCTCCTCGTCGACCACGACACCCCGCACTGCCGCAGCAACGTCGTCTACAAGGGCGCGCTGCAGGGCCAGGACGCCCACGCCGTGTGGATCGGCGACGTACTCATCCGCGCCGCCGCCGAGGGCACCGACACCTACGAGCTCAACCGCAACCTCGTCCTCACCGACGGCGCCCGCGTCGACTCGGTCCCCAACCTGGAGATCGAGACCGGTGAGATCGTCGGCGCCGGCCACGCCTCGGCGACCGGCCGCTTCGACGACGAGCAGCTCTTCTACCTGATGGCCCGCGGCATCACGGCCGACGAGGCCCGCCGGCTGGTCGTGCGCGGCTTCTTCGCCGAGCTCGTGCAGCAGATCGGCATCCCCGACCTGGAGGAGCGCCTCATCGCCAAGATCGAGGCCGAGCTGGAGGCGTCCCTGGCATGAGCGAGACCGTCTACGTACGCGCAGCCACGCTGAGCGAGCTGGAAGAGGACACCCCCAAGCGGGTCGAGATCGACGGCACCCCCGTCTCCCTCGTCCGCACCGAGGGCGAGGTGTTCGCGATCAACGACATCTGCTCGCACGCCAACGTCTCGCTCTCCGAGGGCGAGGTGGAGGACTGCCACATCGAGTGCTGGCTGCACGGCTCCAGCTTCGACCTGCGCACCGGCAAGCCCGACGGCCTGCCCGCCACGCGTCCCGTCCCCGTATACCCCGTCAAGATCGAAGGGGACGACGTGCTCGTCTCCATCACCCAGGAGTCCTGAGTTCCCCATGGCAACGCTTGAGATCCACGACCTGCACGTCTCCGTCGAGGCCGAGAACGGCCCCCGGCAGATCCTCAAGGGCGTCGACCTGACCGTGAAGCAGGGCGAGACCCACGCCATCATGGGCCCCAACGGCTCCGGCAAGTCCACCCTGGCCTACTCGCTGGCCGGTCACCCCAAGTACACGATCACCGGCGGCACCGTCACCCTCGACGGCGAGGACGTCCTGGAGATGTCCGTCGACGAGCGCGCCCGCGCCGGCGTCTTCCTGGCCATGCAGTACCCGGTCGAGGTCCCGGGTGTCTCGGTCTCCAACTTCCTGCGCACCTCCGCCACCGCCATCCGCGGCGAGGCCCCCAAGCTGCGCACCTGGGTGAAGGAGGTCAAGTCCGCCATGGAGCGCCTCCAGATGGACCCCGCCTTCGCCGAGCGCAACGTCAACGAGGGCTTCTCCGGCGGCGAGAAGAAGCGCCACGAGATCCTCCAGCTCGAGCTGCTCAAGCCGAAGATCGCGATCCTCGACGAGACCGACTCCGGCCTGGACGTCGACGCGCTGCGCCAGGTCTCCGAGGGCGTCAACCGCGTCCGTGAGACCGGCGAGGTCGGCACCCTGCTGATCACCCACTACACGCGCATCCTGCGCTACATCAAGCCGGACTTCGTCCACGTCTTCTCGGCCGGCCGCATCGTCGAGTCCGGCGGCGCCGAGCTCGCCGACAAGCTCGAGAACGAGGGCTACGAGGCATACAGCACGAAGGGCGGCGTAACGGCGTGACCATACTGCTGCCGGGCCTCCTCGACACCGACGCGATCCGCAAGGACTTCCCGATCCTGGACCGCGTGGTCCACGACGGGAAGAAGCTCGTCTACCTGGACAACGCCGCGACCTCCCAGAAGCCGCGCCAGGTGCTCGACGTGCTCAACGAGCACTACGAGCGGCACAACGCCAATGTCCACCGCGGCGTGCATGTGCTCGCCGAGGAGGCCACGGCGCTCTACGAGGGCGCCCGCGACAAGGTCGCCGCCTTCGTCAACGCCCCCAGCCGCGACGAGGTGATCTTCACCAAGAACGCCTCCGAGTCGCTCAACCTCGTGGCCAACATGCTGGCCTGGGCCGACGAGCCCTACCGCGTGGACCACGAGACCGAGATCGTCATCACGGAGATGGAGCACCACTCCAACATCGTGCCGTGGCAGCTGCTCGCGCAGCGCTCGGGCGCGAAGCTGAAGTGGTTCGGCCTCACCGACGACGGCCGGCTCGACCTGTCCAACATCGAAGAGATCATCACCGAGAAGACCAAGGTCGTCTCCTTCGTGCTGGTCTCCAACATCCTGGGCACCGTCAACCCGGTCGAGGCGATCGTCCGCCGGGCGCAGGAGGTCGGCGCCCTGGTCGTCATCGACGCCTCGCAGGCCGCCCCGCACATGCCGCTGGACGTCCAGGCCCTGCAGGCCGACTTCGTGGCCTTCACCGGCCACAAGATGTGCGGCCCGGACGGCATCGGCGTCCTGTGGGGCCGCCAGGAGCTGCTGGAGGACCTCCCGCCGTTCCTCGGCGGCGGCGAGATGATCGAGACCGTCTCGATGCACTCCTCGACGTACGCTCCCGCGCCGCACAAGTTCGAGGCCGGTACGCCCCCGATCGCCCAGGCCGTCGGCCTCGGCGCCGCGGTGGACTACCTCACCTCGATCGGCATGGAGAACATCGCCCGGCACGAGCACGCGATCACCGAGTACGCGATCCGCAGGCTCCAGGAGGTCCCGGACCTGCGCATCATCGGCCCCACCACGGCCGAGGACCGCGGCGCCGCCGTCTCCTTCACGCTCGGTGACATCCACCCGCACGACGTGGGCCAGGTCCTCGACGAGCAGGGCATCGCGGTCCGGGTCGGCCACCACTGCGCCCGCCCCGTGTGCCTGCGCTACGGAATTCCCGCGACCACGCGAGCGTCGTTCTATCTGTACTCCACCCCCGGCGAGGTCGACGCCCTGGTCGAGGGTCTGGAGCACGTACGGAACTTTTTCGGCTGACGGCGAGGGCTGCTGACTGTGAAGCTTGATTCGATGTACCAGGACGTCATCCTGGACCACTACAAGAATCCGCACGGGCGGGGCTTGCGGGACGGCGACGCCGAGGTGCATCACGTCAACCCCACCTGCGGCGACGAGATCACGCTGCGGGTGCGGCTGGCCGGTGAGACGATCGAAGACGTCTCCTACGAGGGCCAGGGCTGCTCCATCAGCCAGGCGAGCGCCTCGGTGCTCAACGAGCTGCTGGTCGGCAAGGACCTCGCCGAGGCCCGCCGGATCCAGGAGACCTTCCTGGAGCTGATGCAGTCCAAGGGCAAGCTCGAGCCGGACGACGCGATGGAGGAGGTGCTGGAGGACGCGGTCGCGTTCGCCGGCGTCTCCAAGTACCCGGCGCGGGTGAAGTGTGCTCTGCTGAGCTGGATGGCGTGGAAGGACGCGACCGCCCAGGCGATGGGCGGGGACCGCGAAGACACAGCAAGGAAGACCGCATGAGCGACAATGCAGAGGTGGCCACCACCAAGCCGGCCACGGAGGAGGAGGTCCGCGAGGCCCTCTACGACGTGGTCGACCCCGAGCTGGGCATCGATGTCGTCAACCTCGGCCTGATCTACGGCATCCACATCGACGACGCCAACATCGCCACCCTCGACATGACGCTGACGTCCGCGGCCTGCCCGCTGACCGACGTCATCGAGGACCAGGCGAAGTCCTGCACGGAGGGCATCGTCAACGAGCTCCGGATCAACTGGGTCTGGATGCCGCCGTGGGGCCCGGACAAGATCACGGACGAGGGCCGCGAGCAGCTGCGCGCGCTGGGCTTCAACGTCTGAGCGCACGGCTCCGCGCCTCCCGCGCACCGCATCGGCCCGCTTCCTGACCCGGTCAGGAGGCGGGCTGATGCGTTGTGGCGCAGTGGATGCCGCCACCGCCCTCGGCGAGGGCGTGGATCTCCACGGTCCGTACCTCGCGCCCCGGGTGCAGGGCGCCCAGCAGGGCCGCCGCCTCCTCGTCGGCGCCCCGGTCGCCGAAGCGGGGCACGACGACGGCACCGCCGGGCCCTCCGGTGACGTAGTAGTTGACGTAGCTGCCGAGGAAGTCGGGGCCGCGGTCGCCGAGCTCGGCGGGGTCCGGCTCCGGCAGGTCGATGATCTCCAGGACACGGCCCTCCGCGTCGGTGGCCGCCTCCAGCGCGGCCCGGGCCCGCTCGTACACCCGCGTCCACACATCGGGCCGCGGCGAGCGCGGCGGGCGGCTGAGGAGGACCTCGGCGGGGCCCACGAAGCGGGCCAGGGAGTCGATGTGGCAGTCCGTGATGTCCGCGCCGCGCACGCCCTCGACCCAGATCACCTTGCGGACGCCGAGCAGGGCGGTCAGCTCCCGTTCGATGTCGTCCCGGGTGCGGCCCGGGTTGCGGTTGTCGTTGACCAGGGAGGACTCGGTGACCAGGAGGGTGCCCGCGCCGTCGGTCTCCAGGGAGCCGCCCTCGGCGACGAAGGGGGCCTCGACGCGCGGGATGCCGAACCGCTCCAGCACGCGCCGGGCGACCCGGCCGTCGCGGCCGTGCTCCTGCTTGCCGCCCCAGCCGTTGAAGCGGAAGTCGATCCCGTGGACGGTGCCGTCGGGCGCGGTGACGAACACCGGCCCCGTGTCCCGCAGCCACACATCGTCCACCGGCACCGGCACGACCTCGACGGCACCCCCGCACGCCGTGGCGGCCTCCGCCGCGTCGTTTGGCCCCGCGAGCAGCACGACGGGTTCGTACGCGGCGATCGTGAGGGCGATCGCGGCGACGTCCGCGCGCACCTCGGCCACGTGCCGCCCCCAGCCGGAGTCGGCGGGCGGCCAGCCCAGGAAGGTCCGCGCGTGCGGCAGCGACTCGGACGGAAAGTGGTTCATCGCCGGTCACAGGCCGCCGGTGTACAGCAGCCGGTTGGGGGTGCCCGGCTTGATGTCCCTGGCCACGTTCTTGGTGGACTGCTCGATGAGCCAGTTGACGACCGTCGTCGACGAGGCCGTCGGGTTCCCGGCCTTGTAGAGCGCCGCGACGCCCGCCACGTGGGGGGCGGCCTGGGACGTGCCGCTCTTCGTGGAGGTGCCGCCGCCGTTCCGGTCGGAGACGATGTCCGCGCCGGGCGCGAGAATGCGGGCGCACGGGCCGTAGTTGCTGAAGTCGGTCATCTGGTCCAGCTGATTGGTCGCCCCGACCGCGAACGCCGCGAGCGCGCCGGCGGGGGAGTGGTCGCAGGCGTTCTCGTTCTCGTTCCCGGCCGCGACGACGGGCGGCACGCCCTTGCCCGCGACGCTGCCGGCGGCGGTGTTGATCGCCTGTGAGAAGGGGCCGCTGATCGAGGCGTTGAGCACCGAACCGGGGCCCGCCGTCCTGGCCACGTAGTCGAAGCCCGCGATGAACTTGGCGGTCGTCGTCCTGCCCACGCAGTCCAGCACCCGCACGCTGACCAGGGCCGCCTTGCGGGCCACGCCGTACGCCGCACCGCCGACCGTGCCCGCCACATGCGTGCCGTGCCCGCTCCCGGAGGGACAGTCGGCGCCGTTGCCCCCGGCGGTCACGAGGTCGGTGCCGTTCCTCGCGCGGCCGCCGAAGTCGGGGTGGGTGTAGTCGATGCCGGTGTCCATGACGTAGACGGTGGCGCCCTCGCCGGTGGCGCCGGCGTTGAACTGGCTGTCCAGGGGCAGGCTGCGCTGGTCGATGCGGTCCAGCCCGTAGGCGTCGGTCCCCACGCGGGGACGGGCACCGGGGGCGCCGGGGCGGACCGGGGCGGCGGGGCCGTCCGGTGTGTCGGCCTGGACGAGGACCGCGTCCTGTTCCACGGCCGCGACGTCGGGGGCGCTGCGCACGGCCTCCAGCTGCTCGGCGCTCAGCCTGGCGGCGAAGCCGGTGAGGGCGTGGGTGTAGATGTAGTCCGGGGTCACCCCCAGCCGCCTGGTCAGGGTGCGCGGACTGAACCCCGTGCGCAGCGTGACGATGTAGTGGTCGGGCACGCGCTCACCGGCCGTCGGCCGCAGTGGGGCGGGCCGCCGCGAGTCCTCCCCGCCCGGGCCGGCCGAGGCCGCCGGGGCGTTGGCCAGGGGAAGGGCCAGAAGGAGCAGGGCCGCTGCGGGCAGACAGCGTCGGGGCAGACTCATGCGGGTTCCGTTCGGTGGCGCGTGCGGGGCGGAGAGCGGGAGCCAGGTGAAGACGACCGGCCCCGGAAGCGGGAGCGGGCTCCCGGAGCCGTCCCCCTATGGATATGTCGACTTTGCTGGCGCTCGCGATCCGGACTGGGCCGACCGGCTGGCGACGCTGGGCCACTCGCGTGAGGCACGCCCCGGACGGGCTCCCACGAGGTGGGCGGGGCCCCGGCCGGGTGCGGCCGGACGCCGGTTCGCCTTCGGCGGGCCCGTCCGGTTAGGTTTTCGGACATGACCGATGCTGTTGCCACCACCCGTACCACCACCGGCGCCGTCGCCGCCGGTCTCGCCACGATCGCCGGGGACGGCACCGTCCTCGACACCTGGTTCCCCGCCCCCGAGCTGGTCGCCGAGCCCGGCCAGGCCGGCACCGAGCGGCTCTCCGCCGAGCGCGCCGCCGAGCTGCTGGGCGAGGGCGCCCTCAAGGCCCTCGGCCCGGACCCGCGCCGGGGCGTCGAGGTCGTCGCCGTCCGCACGGTCATCGCCTCGCTCGACGACAAGCCGGGCGACGCGCACGACGCCTACCTGCGCCTGCACCTGCTCTCGCACCGCCTGGTCAAGCCGCACGGCCAGAACCTGGACGGCATCTTCGGCCTGCTCGCCAACGTCGCCTGGACCTCGCTCGGCCCCGTCGCCGTCGACCAGGTCGAGACCGCGCGCCTCAATGCCCGGGCCGAGGGCCTGCACCTGCAGGTGACCAGCATCGACAAGTTCCCGCGCATGACCGACTACGTCGCCCCGTCCGGCGTCCGCATCGCCGACGCCGACCGCGTCCGCCTCGGCGCGCACCTCGGCTCCGGCACCACCGTCATGCACGAGGGCTTCGTCAACTTCAACGCCGGCACGCTCGGCACGTCCATGGTCGAGGGCCGCATCAGCGCGGGCGTCGTCGTCGGCGACGGCACCGACATCGGCGGCGGCGCCTCCACGATGGGCACCCTCTCCGGCGGCGGCAAGCAGATCATCTCCATCGGCGAGCGCTGCCTGCTGGGTGCGGAGGCCGGTATCGGCATCGCGCTCGGTGACGAGTGCGTCGTCGAGGCGGGTCTGTACGTCACCGCCGGTACGCGTGTGACGCTGCCGGACGGTGAGGTCGTCAAGGCGCTGACCCTGTCGGGGTCCAGCAACATCCTCTTCCGCCGGAACTCCACGACCGGTGCGGTGGAGGCCCGGCCGTACAAGAGCAGCTGGGGCGGGCTGAACGAGGTGCTGCACAGCCACAACTGATGTGGGTGGGGCGGGATTTTTTCTCCCCGGTCCCGCCCCTTCCCGAAACCGGGGCTCCGCCCCGGACCCCGGTCCTCAAACGCCGGACGGGCTGGATATTGCGCTCTCGTACGCCTCCAGCAGGGCCTTCGTCCGGTCCTGGGTCGCCGCGCGCAAGGGAGCGCGGACCGGGCCGGACGGGAGGTTCAGGGCGTTCAGGAGGGCCTTGGCCGTGACCGTGCCGGGCAGGCCGGCGGACATCATCAGTTCGACCAGCGGCAGCGTCCGCTGGTGGTGGCGCGTCGCCTCGGCGTTCGCGCCGCGGTCGTAGGCGTCCAGGGCGGCGGCGATCGCCGGGCCCGCGACGTTGGCCACCGTGCTGACGTAGCCGACGGCGCCCACCGCCCGTAGCGGGAGGTTCAGCTCCTCGCAGCCGGAGTAGTAGGCCAGGCCGGTCGCCGCGATCACCTTCGCGCTGCCGAGCAGGTCGTACGCGCAGTCCTTGACGCCGGCGATGCGCGGGTGCTCGGCCAGAGCCAGCATGGTGTCCGGCTCGATGCGGGTGCCGGTGCGGCCGGGGATGTCGTAGAGCATCACGGGGACGCCGATCGCGTCGGCCACCGTGCGGAAGTGGGCGGCGACGTCCTCCTGCGGCGGCCTGCTGTAGTACGGGGTGACGACCAGCACCCCCTGTGCCCCGGCCCGTTCCGCGGCCCGGGCCAGCTCCACGGTGTGCCGGGTGTCCGCCGAGCCGACGCCGGCCGTGATCCGGGCGCGGTCGCCGACCGCCTCGGCGACGGCCTCGATCAGCGCGCTCTTCTCCGCGTCGCTCGTGGTCGGCGACTCGCCGGTGGTGCCGTTGAGGACGAGCCCGTCGCAGCCGCCCTCGCCCACGAGGCGGTCGGCGAGGCGCTGCGCGCCGTCGAGGTCGAGGGCCCCGTCCGGGGTGAACGGGGTGACCATCGCGCAGACGGTACGGCCGAAGGGGCTGGTGGGCGGCATGGCGTCACTCTCCGGGTTGCAGTCGGTGCCTTCCCGGATTCTGGGCCCCTTCGACCGTACAGGTCTATTTAAATGTTCTGCCTGGTTCCGCTAAGTGCTGCTACGGCTTCCAGCGGAGCACCTGCGGGTCGTGGTCGCTCGCCTGGTCGGCGAACTCCGCGTTGACGTGGACGATGTCGTAGTCGACCCGCCCGAGGTGGCGGCTGGTCAGGATGTGGTCCAGGACCTGCGAGTTGCCCTGGTAGACGTAGCCGTAGCGCTCCTTCTTCGGGAGCCGGTCCACCTGGTCGGTCAGGACGCCGCCGGCGGTGAGCGCCTTGAGGGCGGGGGAGAACTGGTAGTCGTTCAGATCGCCGGCGACGATCACGTTCGCGCGCTTGTCGGCGGCCAGCAGCTGCTTGACGAAGGCGTTGACGGACTGCGCCTGCTGGAGGCGCTGGGTCTCCGAGGTGCGGGCGGGCGGCTGGAAGCGGCTGTCGACGCCCTGGTCGCCGCCCTTGGAGTTGAAGTGGTTGACGACGACGAAGACGTCCCGGCCCCGGAAGGAGAACTGGCCCGCCAGCGGCTTGCGGCTGTTCGTCCACGCGGGGTTCGCCGGGTCGATGCGGCCCGGGGAGGCGGACAGAGCGGCCTTGCCGCCCTCGCGGGAGACCTTCACCGGCGTGGTGGCATCGCCCCCCGGAACGTCCTTGAACGAGACGCGGGCGGGGTTGAAGAGGAAGACGGTGCGGATGTTGCCGCCCGGCTGGCCGCCGTCCTTGCCGTCGACCGGGTTGATCTGGCGCCACGCGTAGGCCGGCCCGCCCGCCGCCACGATGGCGTCGGTGAGCTTCTTCAGCGTCTGCCCGGCGTCCACGACGCCGTCGTTCGTCGTGCCGTTGTCGTCCTGCACCTCTTCCAGGGCGACGACGTCGGGCGAGGCGAGGTTGGTCACCAGCGCGGCCGCCAGGCGGTCGAACTTCGCCTGCGGCGTCTTGGGGGAGAGGTTCTCGACGTTGTACGTGGCGACCGCCAGCTCGTCGCTCTTCTGCTTGCGCGTGGTCTCGCGCTGCAGCTTGCGGTCCTTGAGCGTGCCCAGCTCGGTGGCCTGGAGGGTGTAGCCGCCGAAGTTGTCGTAGTCCAGCGGGCCCGCGGTGGTGCCGGTCAGCTCGTCGCCGACGTTCGCGACGGGGAAGGGGTGCTGCGCGTAGGGCAGCAGCGAGACGACCTTGACCCGGCCGGCGTTGGGGTCGGCGTAGGAGCCGTAGACGGTGCCGCCGCGCTGGGTGCGGTTGTGGCGGGGGTCGGTGGTGACCCACAGGTCCTTGTGCTCGCTGGTGGCGCCGACGACGGGGGCGTCGCGGACCTCCACCCGCATGCCCTCCAGGGACTCGTAGCGGTCCAGGGCGTAGCGGCCCGGCTTGAGCGGGAGCTTCTCGATGGAGCCGCCGTGCGCGTCGGGCGCGTACGCGGCCGGGACGGTCGACGGGCGGAGCCGGACGGCGGCGGGGAGCGCGTTGCCGGAGGACTTGACGGTGACGGTGGGCTTGGTGAGCTGGGTGACCGACTGCAGGCCGGCCGGCTCGCCGCCCGGGTAGTACTCGGTGACGGTGGCGGAGACGCGCACGTCGTCGCCGACGGCGACGGCCGGGGCGTCCTTGCCGGTGAAGACGAACACGGCCTCGCTGGTGGCGTCGTCCTTGTCGGGGGCGGTGTCCTGGATCCAGAAGCCGCGCGCCGAGCCGAAGTTCTTGACGGCCGTGACGATGCCGGGAACGTCCGTCACCTGCCGGCCCGCGAACGGGGAGATGCGGGTGGTGCCCTGGATGTCGTGGACGCGGACGCCGGCCCCGTCGGTCGCGCTCGCGGACTGGGCGGGGACGAGCAGCCCGGCCGCGAGCGCGCCGGCTATGAGGGTGCCGACGGTCGCGGTGCGGTGACGCGAGGGGCGGCAGGTGGGCAGCACAAAGGCCTCCGGGTGGAGTGAGGGGGGTCGATCGAGGGTTGATCACGTGGTGCCGGGTGATTACACGCCGTCACGAATGCGGCACGCAATCTACGCGCGTCAATTTCGTGTGCTGATGGGGTTGTTGTCAAGGGTTGTGCGGTGTGGGGTTGGTCTTGCCGTTGCTTCGGCCGCTCGAGGACAGGGGTCCGGGGCGGAGCCCCGGTCGCGGGAAGGGGCGGGTTGGGGGAAGAACCGCGCTGCCTACGGCCTAGGCTTGCTCCTCTGCGCGCCCTGAACCAACGGCGCGGCCGTCACCCCGAGGAGATGACCCCCCTGATGTCCGGAGATCGCCCCACCATGCCGCCGGTGCGGCTCCCCTCCGACGCCGAGCTCGCACGCGACGCGCTCAGCGCGCCGCTGTTCGCCCGCGCCGCGAAGCTCGCCCGCTGGGCCGGCGAGGGCACCCCGGTCGGCGCGGGCGGCGAGCTCCTCGCCGGACAACTGCGCGACGCCACCGAGCTCCTGGGCCTCACGGACGACGAGGACGGCGCCGCCTACGCCGCCGAGGCCTGGCAGCTCGCGCTGGACACGGGCCTGGTGGAGTTCACGGAGGACCCGGACGCGGAGGCCGTGGACGCCGACGCCGACGAGCCGTCGGGCACCGCCGTCGCCGGCGAGGAGCTCGCCACGCTCACCTCCGGCAGCCCGCAGGACGTCCTCGAGCTGTGGCTCGGCGGCCTGGAGACCGTCCTGGCCGACGCCGCCGCGCCCGACCTCGGCGACCTCGTCGAGCAGCTCACCGACTCGGGGACCGGCGACATCGACCTCGACGCCCTCGACTGGAACCCCGAGGAGGAGGCCGACTTCCTCGACGGCATCCTCGGCAACCTCTACCTGCTCACCGCCCTCGACGAGGGCTCCGCCGAGCGGCCCGTGCCGCTGCCGGCGCTCGCCGCGTCCATGATCGTGCCGGACGACATGGACGAGCCCACGGACGACGTCCTCGAAGAGGTCTCCGACGCGATGATGCGCCTGGACGACCAGTTCCGCATCCTCGCCCCGACCGGGATCGTGCAGTACCGGCCCGTCGACGAGTCCCTGATCGAGGTCGTCGACGGCGAGGGCCACATCCGCGAGTCCGTCGACGGCGTGACCTCCGAGCTCCCCGAGGAGGAGGACGTCAGCCGCTACGGCATGGTCGCCCTCACCCCGCTCGGCGTCTTCGCGGTACGGGCGCGGATGCTCGAGGCCGGCATCGACGCCCCCGCCGTCGGCGACCTCGCCGAGTCCGGCGCCGACGACCTGCTGGCCGCCCTGCCCGGGCACCCCGGCCCCGCCGTGCGCGCCGAGGCCGAGCTGTGGCTCGCCCGGCGCACGCCGCTGGACGCCGCCCGCGAGCTGCTGGCCGCCGCGCGCGGCGCCGACGAGGAGGCGCCCGGCCGCCGCCTGGTCTGCCAGCAGACGCTCTCCCTCGTCGGCGCCGAGGCCGAGCCCGCGCTGCGCGAGGTCCTCGACGACCCCCAGCTCGGCGGCCTCGCCCGCGTCTGGCTCGCCGACCACGGCGTCACGGACGTCCCCGAGCCCGGGGAGGACATGGTCTTCTGGCTGACCATCGACACCATCGCCGCGCAGCTGGCCGCCGAGGGCGACTCGGAGGAGCTGCGGGGGCTGGTGGAGGGCCTGGTCGGCCGGCACAGCGGCTTCTTCGACGCCGCGTGGAAGGTGGACCACCCGGCGACGGCGGACGTCCTGGAGGCCATGGGCCACCTGCACCCCGACAAGAAGATCGCCAAGGAGGCCCGCAAGGCCGCCTTCAAGGCCCGCTCCCGCGCGTAGCCCTTCTCCGGGGGCGCCCCCCAGTACCGGGCGCCCCCACCACCGTGCCGGGCGTGTGCCGCCTTCGTTTCGTCGCGGGGGTGTCGGTGGGTGTTCATCCGCCATTCGGTGGGGAACGGGAACGTAAGCGCCGTCCGGCTCCGCCTCGCGGGGTCCGGGCGTCGAGCCGTCGTTCCCGGGCCCTGGAGACGTAGATGACCCTCAGCCGAAGAGACTTCGCCACGCGCACCGCGTTCACCGGCGCCGGGGTGGCGCTGGCCGGCAGCGTCGGCGTGCTCGCCAGCGCACCCGGCGCGCTCGCCGCGGGAGGCGCCGGAGGCGCCGAAGATGTTGTGAGTGACGCGGAGGGCGTCGCTGGCGTCTTTGCCGCGCCCATCGGGTACGGGCCGCTGCTTCCCGACCCCGCCGGCATCCTCGCGCTGCCCGCCGGATTCTCCTACCGCGTGCTCACCCGCACCGGCGTCACCAAGCTGGAGTCGGGCGAGTACACGCCGTCCAACCACGACGGCACCGCCGCGTTCGAGGGACGCCGCGGAACGACGCTGCTGGTCAACAACCACGAGCTCAAGGGGCCCCGGTCCGCCTGGAAGCACCCCGTGCCGCTCGCCGACGGGCTCGTCTACGACCCCGCCGCCTCCGGCGGCTGCACGGTCGTGGAGGTCGCGGGGCGCGGCGAGCACGTGGCGGAGTGGGTCGGCATCGCCGGTACGTCCACGAACTGCGCCGGCGGCAGCACCCCTTGGGGCACGTGGCTGACCTGCGAGGAGACCGAGGACAAGGCCGGCCAGAACGGCATGACCAAGGACCACGGCTACGTCTTCGAGGTCGACCCGCACGACCGGCGCGCGGGCCGCGACCCCCGGCCCGTCAAGGCGTTCGGGCGGTACGCCCATGAGGCCGTCGTCGTCGATCCCGGCCGTGGGCACGTCTATCTGACCGAGGACGCCTCCGGGCCCAACGGGCTGTTCTACCGCTGGACGCCGCCGGCCGGCTTCCGGCACGGGCGCGGCAAGCTGCGCACGCTGTCCGCCGGTGCGGGTGTGCTCCAGGCGTTCAAGTGCTACGACTCGGGCGGCCGGTTCGTCGACGACCTCGCCCGCGCGACGCGCACCGGCACCGTCTACGGCGTGGACTGGGTCGACGTCCCCGACCGCGACGCGCGGTCCGTGCCGGTGCGCAAGCAGTTCAAGGACGGTCAGGTCACCCGGGCCCGCAAGCTCGAGGGCATGTGGTGGGGCGACGGGGGCGCGTATGTCGTCGCCTCCTTCGCCCGGGAGGAGAGCCCGGCCCAGCACGACGGGCAGGTGTGGTTCTACAACCCGCGCCGTCGCACCCTCACCCTGAAGGTGCTGCTCGGCGTCAACAAGGAGCCGGGGCGCGACGGGGCCTTCGACGGGCCCGACAACATCACCGTCTCGCCCTACGGGGGCCTGGTCATAGCCGAGGACGGCGAGGGCGTCCAGCACCTGTTCGGCGCCGCCGAGGACGGGCGCACGTACCCGATCGCGCGCAACGAGCTCAACATCGGCAGCCCCGGCAAGCCGGAGTACAGCGAGTTCACGGGGGTGACCTTCTCGCCGGACGGGCGGACGCTGTTCGCCAACATCCAGGAGCCGGGGATCATGCTCGCGATCACCGGGCCTTGGCGGCGGCAGGGGCGTCGGGGGAATCCTGGGGCCTAGGCTCGCTGCTGCTGCCGCCGCGTCGTGGTGCGGGGCCGGGCGGGACGACGGGCCCTTCTGGGGGCTGGATTATTTACGGCCGGGAACCCCCTGCGGTGTCGTCACCCGGCACCGCGGCCGCGAATAACCCTTACGCCCCCTGCCAGGGCCCGTCGTCCCGCCCCGGCCCCTTCTGCCGGTGGTCCCCCTACGGGCCGGTCTCTACAGCGCCTGTGCCGCCGGCTTCACCAAGTCCCTTACCGTCTTCGCCTTCACGTAGTCGCCCAGCGCCGTCATCTCCCACTCGCCCGAGAACTGGCGGATGAACTTGCACATGAGAACGCCCGTCTTCGGCTCGGACCCGGTCAGGTCGAAGCGGACGAGCTCCTCGCCGGTCTGGGCGTCGACGAGGCGGCAGTAGGCCTTGGCGACCTCCGTGAACTTCTGGCCGTTGAAGGAGCTGACCGTGAAGACCAGGCCCGTCACCTCGGGCGGCAGGCCGCCCATGTGCACGGTGATGCTCTCGTCGTCGCCCGAGCCGTCGCCGGTGAGATTGTCGCCGGAGTGCTGGATGGTGCCGCCCAGGATCTGTAGGCGGCCGAAGTAGCAGGCGTCGATCATGTTGCGGTCGGGGCCGTACGCGATGACCGAGGCGTCCAGGTCGATGGCACGGCTGTTCCAGGCGGGCTCCCAGCCCAGGCCCATCTTCACCGAGCGCGTCAGCGGCTGGCCGCCCTTGACCAGGGACACCGTCTCGTTCTTGCGGAGGCTGACCTTGCCCTTGTCCAGGTTGATCTTGCCCGGAGCCGGGGGAGCCGCCGTCGGCATCGGCGGGGCCGTCACGGGAGCCGCCGCCGGGGGCGGCTCCTCCACGGAGACGCCGAAGTCCGTGGCGATGCCCGCCAGGCCGTTGGCGTAGCCCTGGCCGACCGCGCGGACCTTCCAGGCGCCGTTGCGGCGGTAGACCTCCACGACCACCAGTGCCGTCTCCGTGTCCAGCCGGGGCGGGGTGAAGGTGGCGATCACGGAGCCGTCGTCGGCGTTGCGGACGGTCGCGGTCGGCTCGGTGCCGGCGAAGGTCGCGCCCGTGGCGTCGGGGCTCGCGGTGACCACGATCTTCTCGATGCCGGCGGGCACGGCCGCGGTGTCGACGGTGATCCCGTCGGGCGTGGCGCCGGACGCGGCGCGGTGGGTCACGCCCGGGCCTGTGGGCTGGTTGTAGAAGACGAAGTCGTCGTCGGAGCGCACCTTGCCGTCGGCGGTGAGCAGCAGGCCCGAGACGTCGAGCCGCACCGGAGCGGTGACGTCCACCGTCACACGGGCGACGGCGAGAGGGATGTTCGAGCCGGGTGTCATAGCGGTCATGCCCCGGGTAACGAGCGACGTCGCTTTACGGTTCCATGACCCGGGAGTCGGGAATTTTCGAACGGTGCTCATGGCAGGGCGCCGGCACAATGCCTTCGCCGACCCCGGCGTCGGCCTCGCCTTCGGCTACAGCCGGCGCCGGTACGCCTTCCCGGGCGGGGCGGCCCCCGAGGCGGGCTTCCTGGCGAAGGCCGTGCGCGACCGCGTCGCCGGCTAGCGGGGCGAGACGAAACCGCTCTCGTAGGCGGCGATGACCGCCTGGGTGCGGTCGCGCACCCCCAGCTTGGCGAGCACCCCCGCCACGTGCGTCTTGACCGTGGCGGGGCCCACCGTCATCCGCTCGGCGATCTCGGCGTTCGACAGCCCGGCCGTCATCAGGCGCAGGACCTCCGCCTCCCGCTCCGAGAGCCGCTGCCGCAGCCGTGCGGCCTCGTCGTCGCGGGCGGCGCCGCGGCCGTGGGCGGCGGCCAGGGCGCGCAGGGCGGAGGGGAAGAGCAGCGAGTCGCTGGTGGCCACCAGCCGGATGGCCTGGACGAGTTCGTCGGCGCCCGCGCGCTTGAGCAGGAAGCCGCAGGCGCCGGCGCGCAGCGCGTCGTAGACGTAGCTGTCGTTCTCGAAGGTGGTCACCACGATGACGCGCGGCGGGTCCGGCATGCCCGCCATGATCCGCTCGGTGGCGCGGATGCCGTCGACCTCGGGCATCCGGACGTCCATCAGCACGACGTCGGGGCGCAGGGCGCGCACGAGCGACACCGCCTCGGCGCCGGTGGTCGCCTCGCCGACGACCTCCAGGCCGGGCTCGGCGCCCACGATGGCGCGCAGGGCCGTACGGACCAGGTGCTCGTCGTCGGCGAGGACGACGCGTATCGGGGTGGCGCTCATCGGGCGTCACCGCGCAACGGCAGCCGGACCGACAGCCGCCAGACGCCGTCGTGCTCGCCCGCGGTGCTGCTGCCGCGCAGCAGCCGGGCCCGCTCGGCGATGCCGGGCAGGCCACGGCCGCCGCCGGTGCGGCGGGGGGTGGAACCGGGCCGGACGGGGTTCTCCAAGGCGACCTCCAAGTCGTCGTCGTGCAGGGCGATCCGCAGCCGTACGGGCGCCCCGCCCGCGTGCCGCAGGGCGTTGCTCAGCCCTTCCTGCACGATCCGGTACGCCTCGCGGGAGACGACCGGCGGTATCTTCTCCAGGCCGTCGGGCGCGGCGCACTCGACGGTGCCGCCCGCCGCGCGGGTGCGCTGCAGGAGGCCCTCCAGGCCGGTGAGGGTGGGCGTGGGCGCGGCGGAGGCGGGGCCGTCCTCGCGCAGCAGGCCCAGGACGGTGTCGAGTTCGCCGACCGCCTCGCGCGTCGTCTCCTCGATCGCGGCCAGGGCCTGCCGTACGAACTCGGGGTCGCGATCGAGGACCCTGCGCGCGGCGCTCGCCTGCAGCGTCACGGCGCTCAGGGCGTGCCCGACGGAGTCGTGCAGCTCGCGGGCCAGGCGGTTGCGCAGGGCCAGCCGCATGGCGTGCCGCTCGGCCTCCGCGAGGCGGTCGGCCGCCGTCGGGCCCAGCAGGACGGGGGCCCAGCGCGCCAGCAGGGAGCCCGCGGCCCAGGACGTGCCGACGACCAGGGCGAGCATCGCGATCCCGATCAGTGGCATCAGCACCGGCCAGAGGCCGCCGAGCCGGTAGGTGTCCTCCAGCCCGTCCGGAACGCCGGTCAACGGCGCGGCGATCAGCACCGCGGCGAACGGCGGCACGGCCAGCGACATCCCGCTCATGATGCCGCCGGCCAGCAGATGCAGCGTGTACCAGGCGGCCGTGTTCCTGCGCTCCGCCCACGACCGGCTGGGGCCCGCCGCGAGTTCCGCCTTCGGCACCCCGCACAGCGCCCGTACCGCCCCGGCCTCCAGCGGCCGTGCGAGGGGGTACAGCGCCGTGACGGCGGCCGGGACCAGCGCCATCCCGAGGACGGCGAACTGCCACCACGGGGAGGTGGGGAAGAAGACGTTCGCGCTGGGCACGAACACCGACAGCACCGTGTTGGCGAGCAGGTAGTACGGCATCAACAGCGCGCCGCCCAGCAGCAGGTGCACCCAGCGCAGCCGGGCGCGGCGCCCCAGCGCCGCGCCCGCCACCCGCCGCGCGGCGGCCCTCACGAGGCGGGGCCCGCGGCCGCCCGCCGGGCGAAGTAGCGGGCGCCGGCCGCGAGTACGAGCAGTCCGACGATCATCTGCACAGCGTAGGTGATCATCATCAGGGGCGTCGCGGCCCGGTCGCCCGCGTTCCCGCCGATCAGCGCCGCCGCCAGCATCCAGCCGCCCCAGCAGCCGACGGCCGCCGAGCCCGTCCCCGCGAGGAGCAACGGCACCCGCAGCGGCAGGACGCGGCCCCCGCGGCGCAGCAGCAGCACCAGGCCGACGACGGCCACCGCCCCGTACAGCACGTACGCCGCGTCCTGCAGGGCGTTGTCCGCGTCGTACTCCCTGACCAGCGCTTGCGACAGGCCGGACCGCGCGCCGGCCGCCCACATCAGGTGCACGCCCGCCTGTGCGAGGGCGAGCACGGCGGCGGCCGTCGCGGCGAGCCGCTGTCCCCGGCCCCGCAGTGCGGCGGACTTCCCGCCGGTGTGCCCCTGCCACAGGTGGGACCACCGCCTGCGGGCGTACAGCACGAACAGCGTGCCCAGGGCCAGGCCCTGGACGATGAACCCGCCGTAGACCACGGAGAAGACCCACTCGTCCAGGAACGGCCGCCCGGCCGAGGGCGCTTCGGCGCTCGTGACCCCCAGCACCCGCAGGGCGACCTGCGCGGGGAAGCCGACCATGATGGGCGTCAGCAGCCCGGTCGCACCCCACATCGGCAGGGCCAGGAGCCAGGACGGCACGCGTCTGCCCCAGGGCCGGGTCAGCAGCAGGGCGAGAACGATCACGCACGCGTCCATGAGCACCGTGACCGCGTTGGCCGCCCGCAGCGTCGTGCCGTTGTCCAGCAGCACGCTGCCCTCGGGGATGCCGATCCGGCTCCCGGCGATCCAGGCCACCTTGAGGGAGAGGTAGGGGGCGCAGGCGACGACGGCCGTCGCCCGCAGGACACGGCGGGCCGTGGCGTGGTCGTCCCACCCGCGTCCCGTGGCGCCCTGCGACGCGGCGACGGTGGGGGTCGGAAGGGTCGTGATCAGCGGTGTGCGGCTCATGCCACCAGGCTTCCGTGCGGCGGCGCCGTGCGCCTCGGCCCCTGCGGCGGACCTTCTCCTCCGCACGGCGGAACCGCCTCTCCTCCTCACGGCCCGGATCCGCCGGCCGCTCTCCGCCCCGAGGCCGGCGGGTGCCGTGACGGGGCGGGGCGGCGGGCTCGTACAGTGCGTTCATGGTCTCCCAGGACAAGGTCTCCAAGGACGCGGGCGCCGCGGCGCCGGAGCAGCCGGTGCTGCACATCAAGGGGCGGATATTGGTCGGCCCGGACCCTCTGAGCGGGGTGCGCGACGAGCTGTGGGTGGTCGGCGGGCGGATCACCTTCGACCGGCCGGCCGGGGCGCGGGACGTCACCACCGTCGAGGGCTGGGTGCTGCCCGGCCTGGTGGACGCGCACTGCCACGTCGGCCTCGACGCGCACGGCGCGGTCGACGAACAGACCACGGAGAAGCAGGCGTTGACCGAGCGGCACGCGGGCGCACTGCTGCTGCGCGACGCCGGATCGCCCTCCGACACCCACTGGATCGACGACCGCGAGGACCTGCCGCGCATCATCCGCGCGGGCCGGCACATCGCCCGCACGCGCCGCTACATCCGCAATTACGCGCATGAGATCGAGCCCGAGGACCTGGTGGCGTACGTCGCCCGCGAGGCGCGGCGGGGCGACGGCTGGGTCAAGCTCGTCGGCGACTGGATCGACCGGGAGACGGGCGACCTGGGGGCCTGCTGGCCGCGCGGCGAGGTCGAGGCCGCCATCGCCGAGGCCCACCGGCTGGGCGCCCGCGTCACCGCGCACTGCTTCGCCGAGGAGACCCTCGCCCCGCTGGTGGAGGCCGGCATCGACTGCATCGAGCACGCCACCGGGCTGACCGAGGAGACGATTCCGCTCTTCGCCGAGCGGGGCGTGGCCATCGTGCCGACCCTCGTCAACATCGCCACCTTCCCCCGGCTCGCCGACGCCGGCCAGGGCAAGTTCCCGCGCTGGGCGGACCACATGCGCCGCCTGCACGAGCGCCGCTACCGGACCGTGGGCGCCGCCTACGACGCCGGGATCCCCGTCTACGTCGGCACGGACGCGGGCGGTTCGCTGCCGCACGGGCTGGTCGCCCAGGAGGTCGCGGAGCTGGTCAAGGCGGGCATCCCGGCGTCGGCCGCGCTCGCGGCGACCGCCTGGGGCGCACGGGAATGGCTCGGCCGCCCGGGGCTGGAGGAGGGCGCTCCGGCCGACTTCGTGGTCTACGACGCCGATCCGCGCGCGGACGTACGGGTGCTGGGCGCCCCGCGCCGGATCGTGCTGCGGGGGCGCGTGGTGGCCTGAACGGTCCGGCCCCGTGGCTGGAGTGGTTGCCCGTTGCATCTGTGCCGCATGAATCGAATGCGAAGGCGAAACACATCCTTTGGAGTGAACTGACGGCGCAGCTCTGTCCGTTCACCCCCACCGCATCGAACATTGCGGAGTCGATGCCGTCGGCGCGCGATGTCCCCCATTGGCGCGCCGACGGCTCCGTTCTCCCGTGGGGGTTCCACACACGTGTCCAGCACCACCAGCTCCTCCTTCGGCATGCCCGCACGCCGGTTGACCACCGCCGCTACGGTCACCGCCACCGCGCTCACCCTGGCCGCCGCGCCCGCGCACGCCACCGAATCCGGCACGGCGACGGCGACCGTCCTGCGCACCGGCCTCGACGTCTCCCTGCTCGGCGGCGCCGCGCACGTACCGGTCAACGCCTCGCTCAACGACGTCAAGGCCCCGGCCGACGCCGGCAGGACCACGCTCGCCGTCACCCTCGACGGAGTCGAACAGGGCAGGCCCGTCACCCTCCTGCGCGCCGACGCCGCCACCTCGCGCGCCACCGCCGACCGCACGGCCGCCAAGGGCTACGCCCGCCTCGTCCGCGCCCGGGTGCACGTCCCCGGCCTGCCGCTGCGCTCCCTCGTCGAGGTCCAGCAGGTCACCTCCGAGGCCGTCTGCGAGGCCGGGAAGAAGCCCACCGCCACCTCCAACGTCCTCGGCAGCGTCTCCGTGCTCGGCAAGAAGGTCACGCTCGACGCCACCGGCCCCACCAAGGTCTCCGTGCCCGGGGTCGGCGACGTACGCCTGGAGCTGTCGAAGACCGCCACCACCTCCCGCACCGCCGCGGCCACCGCGCTCGGCCTCGAGGTCTCCGTCGACCCGCTGGCGCTGGGCGTGGCCAAGGTCCGGGGCACGGTGACGCTCGTACGAGCCGGCTGCGAGGCGCCCGCCGACGCCTCTCCCACGGACCCGAAGCCGCAGACCGCCGCCCGTACGGCCGGCGAACCGCCCGCGAAGGGCAACCTGGCCGAGACCGGCGGCAGTTCCACCACGCCCTACCTCGCCGGCGCGGCGGGACTGCTGCTCGTCGGGGGCGGGGGAGCGGTCGTCGCCGCACGCCGCCGCCGGGCCGGCCGGGCCGAGGACTGACCCCGCGTCAGTCCGCGGAGAGGGCCTCGCCCAGCGCGGCGACGAAGCGGTCCGTGGTCGTACGGTCCCGGACCGCCAGCCGCAGATAGTCCGGGCCCAGCCCCGGGAACGTGTCGCCCCGGCGCACCGCGAAGCCCAGGCCGCGCAGCCGGGTCCGTACGGCCGCGGCCCGCTCCAGCCGGATCAGCAGGAACGGCCCGGCCGCCGGACCGCACACCGTCACTTCCGGGAACTCCGCCAGCCGCAACTGCAGATGGGAGCGGTCCGAGGCGATCCGGTCCGCGGCGTGCGCGGCCTCGGCGAGAGCCGGTGGCGCGCTGCACGCCTCCGCCGCCGCGAGTGCCGGCGAGGACACCGGCCACAGCGGCTGCGCCCGCTCCAGCCGGGCTATGGTGCCGGGCGAGGCCAGCACATAGCCGATGCGCAGCCCCGCGAGCCCCCAGGTCTTGGTGAGGCTGCGCAGCACCACCAGGCCCGGCAGGTCCGTACGGGCCGCCAGCGACTCCCGCTCGCCCGGCACCGCGTCCATGAACGCCTCGTCCACCACCAGGGTCCGCCCCGGACGGGCCAGCCGGGCCAGCGCCCGGGCCGGGTGGAGGACCGACGTGGGGTTGGTGGGGTTGCCGACGACGACCAGATCCGCGTCCCCGGGCACCGCCCGCGGATCGAACCGGAACCCGTCCGCCGCGTCGAGCAGCACCCGCTCCACCGTGTGCCCGGCGTCCCGCAGGGCCGCCTCCGGCTCCGTGAACTGCGGATGCACCACGACCGGGCGCCGCACCGGCAGCGCCCGCGCGAGCAGCACGAACGCCTCCGCCGCCCCCGCCGTCAGCAGCACCCGCTCCTCGGGCAGCCCGTGCCGCTCCGCCACCGCACGGCGGGCCGCCCGCCCGTCCGGGTACGCGGCCAGCGTGCCGAGCGAGTCGGCTATCCGCTCGCGCAGCCACTGCGGCGGCGTACCGGCCCGCACGTTGACGGCGAGATCGGTCAGTTCCGCGCTCATGCCCCGCACTTCGGCGTCACCGTGGTGGCGCAGGTCGGGTTCGGCGGATGTGTGCATGGCCGCGGACAGCTCTCTTCCGGCTCGGGTATGTGCAGTACTCACACGGTACTGAGCGCCGACGCTCCCGCGTCAGGCGGGGCCACGGGCGATCGCGCAGGTGGCCTGCGCGGACTTCCGTTTGGCCACGACGAGCACCGCGCCCGGACCGGCCGCGAGCAGCGCGGCGGCCTCGGCGACCCCCGCCGTGCCGAGGGCCCTGCGGGCGGTGTCCGAGGGGTGCGGCACCGGCTGCGCGGCGAGCTCGTGCGGGGCGTACGCCGTGACCGGCACCCCGAGCCGCGCCGCCACCGCCAGCACGCCGGGCTCGGCGGCCCGCACGTCCACCGTGGCCAGGACCGTCACCGCACCCATGGCCGCGCCCGCTTCGGCGACGGTCCGCTCGACGAGCGCGAGCACCTCGTCGGCCGCGGCGTCCCGGCAGGCGCCGACGCCGACACACAGCGAGGTCACCTCGGGCCCGCCGCGGCGGCGACGAAACGGGCCGCGGTGCCGGGGGCTCCGGCCCAGTGCACATGCAGGTACGAGGCGTGCACGGCGCCTTGGACGAAGCCCTCGACGCGCCGTTGCGGGTGCGTCAGCCCCCAGGCGGGGGACGCGCCCGCGCCCGGCTCGATCACCGTGCGGTGGAACTCGTGCCCGCGCACGCGCGTGCCCGCCGGGGCCAGGACGTTGTCCGCGATCGCCACGGCCTCGCGGTAGCCGAGCGTCAGCCGCTCCGACATCCGGGCCTCCGCCGGCAGGACCCCGCACATCGGCTTTCCGTCCAGCGAACGGGCGAGATAGAGCAGGCCCGCACACTCGGCGGCGACGGGCGCGCCGGTGGCCGCGAGGTCGGCCACGGCCTTGCGGAGGGGTTCGTTGGCGGAGAGTTCGGGGGCGTACATCTCGGGGAAGCCGCCGCCGATGAGGATGGCGGCGGTGCCTTCGGGCAGCGCCTCGTCGTGTAGGGGGTCGAAGGTGGCGACCTCCGCGCCTTCCGCCTGGAGCAGTTCCGTGTGCTCGGCGTACGAGAAGGTGAACGCGGCACCGCCTGCCACGGCGATGACGGGGGCACCGTTCGTCTGCGGGCCGTGGTCCCGTTGTGCCCACCCTCCCCCAGCTACCGCTGGGGGTACCCCCAGCCCTGCGGAACGATTGCCCACAACTTGCAGCCCGTCCGGCGTTTGAGGACCGGGGTCCGGGGCGGAGCCCCGGTTACGGGAAGGGGCGGGGTGGGGGAAAGCATCCGCCGGGTCCCACGCCGGGCCCGGCAGCGGCGGGGCGCTGCGGGCCACGGCCAGGAGGGCCTCCATGTCGCAGCCTTCGCGGACTCTGGCGGCGAAAGCCGCCACCGCGTCCACCGCTTCGGCGGTGCGTTCGGCGACCGGCACCAGGCCCAAGTGGCGGGACGGGGTATGGATCTGGCCGGCGCGCCGCACGGCCCCGAGCACCGGCACCCCCGACTCCGCCAGCGCCTCCCGCAGCAGCTCCTCGTGCCGGTCCGAGCCGACCTTGTTGAGGATCACGCCCGCCACCCGTACCTCGGGGTCCCAGGCCGCGAAGCCGTGCACCAGCGCCGCCACCGACCGCGACTGCGACGACGCGTCGACGACGAGCACCACCGGCGCCCGCAGCAGCTTCGCCACGTGTGCCGTCGACGCCAGCTCGCCCTGGCCGGCCGCACCGTCGTACAGCCCCATCACGCCCTCGACCACCGCGAGGTCGCAGCCCGCCGCCCCGTGCAGGAACAGCGGGGCGATCCGCTCCGGACCGCACATCCAGGCGTCCAGGTTGCGGCCGGGGCGACCGGTCGCGAGGGAGTGATAGCCGGGGTCGATGTAGTCCGGGCCGACCTTGTGCGGCGACACCGCGAGCCCGGCGTCCGTGAAGGCCCGCATCAGGCCGGTGGCCACCGTGGTCTTGCCGCTGCCGGACGCCGGGGCGGCGACGACCAGGCGGGGGATGTGCGTACTCACCACTCGATGCCCCGCTGGCCCTTCTGACCGGTGTCCATCGGGTGCTTGACCTTCGACATGTCCGTCACCAGATCCGCGAACTCCACCAGCTTCTCCGGCGCGTTGCGGCCCGTGATCACCACGTGCTGGGTGCCCGGACGGTTGCGCAGCACCTCGATCACCTCATCGGTGTCGATCCAGCCCCAGTGCATCGGGTACGCGAACTCGTCCAGCACGTACAGCTTGTACTTCTCCGCCGCCAGGTCGCGTTTGACCTGCTCCCAGCCCTCGCGCGCCTTCTCCTCATTGCTGAGCTCGGAGTCGCGCTGGATCCAGGACCAGCCCTCGCCCATCTTGTGCCAGTCGACGCTCCCGCCCTCGCCCGAGGCGCCGAGGACGCGCAGCGCGTTCTCCTCGCCGACCTTCCACTTCGCGGACTTCACGAACTGGAACACCCCGATCGGCCAGCCCTGGTTCCAGGCCCGCAGCGCCAGGCCGAAGGCCGCCGTCGACTTGCCCTTGCCGATGCCGGTGTGGACGAAGACCAGCGGACGGTTGCGCCGCTGGCGCGTGGTGAGCCCGTCGTCCGGTACGACGGTCGGCTGTCCCTTGGGCATTACGCGGCCCTCCTCGAGTTCGTGTTCCGTACGGTACGCACCAGCGCGGAGACGTTGTCCGCGCGCAGCTCGTCGAGCGTCACGACCGGGCCGCCCAGCGCGCGCCCCAGCTCGCCCGCCAGCCCGAGCCGCACCGGCCCCGACTCGCAGTCCACCACGACCGACGCCGTGCCCTCGCCGGCCAGCAGGCGCGCCGCCCGCGAGGCCCGCTCCAGCGGCTCGGGGCCGCCGGTGGCCCGGCCATCGGTCACCACGACCAGCAGCGGGCGGCGCGACGGGTCGCGCAGGCGCTCCACCCGCAGCACGTCGTGCGCCTGCAGCAGCCCCGCGGCCAGCGGCGTACGACCACCGGTCGGCAGCTTCTCCAGCCGCGCCGCGCCCGCCTCCACCGAGGACGTCGGCGGCAGCGCCACCTCCGCCTCCGCGCCCCGGAAGGTGATCATGCCGATCTTGTCGCGGCGCTGGTACGCGTCCAGCAGCAGCGACAGCACCGCGCCCTTGACGGCGCTCATCCGCTTGCGCGCCGCCATGGAGCCGGAGGCGTCGACGACGAACAGCACCAGATTGCCCTCGCGGCCCTCGCGCACCGCCTCGCGCAGATCGTCGCGCCGCACCACCAGCCCGGGGCCGCTGCGCCCGCGCGCCCGCTGGTGCGGGGCCGCGGCCTGCACGGTCGCGGCGACGTGCAGCTTGCCGAGGGTGCCACCGCGGGGGCGGCGCGCCCCCGTCGTACGCCCGTGCGCGGTGAGCGCGCGCGACCGGCGACCGTCGGCGCCCTCACCGAGGCCGGGCACGTCGAACCGGCGCGTGCGGAAGGGATCGGCGGCGGCGACGGCGGGGGCCTCGGGGGCCACGCCGCCGGAGCCGGACGCCGGGGCTTCCTGCGGGGCGGGTGAGTCGGAGCCCTCCCGCTGCTGCGGCACGTCGGGGGTGCCGTCGGGGCCCGGACCGTCCTGCGGGGGCTGCTGCCCGCCGCCGTCGGGGCCGTCGGGGCCGTCGCCGTCCGGGTCCGGACCCTCGGGCTCCGGATCCGGCTCGGGCTCCGGCTCGTCGTCCTCGAACTGGTTGAGGATCTCGTCGAGCTTGTCCTCGTCCAGACCGGGCGCGTCGAACGGATTGCGTCGGCGCCGGTGCGGCAGCGACAGCAACGCCGCCTGCCGGACGTCCGCCGTCGTCACGTCCGTACGCCCCGCCCACGCGGCGAGCGCGCTCGCGGTGCGCGCGGTCACGATGTCCGCACGCATGCCGTCCACCTCGAACCCGGCGCACACGGCGGCGATGCGGCGCAGCGCCCCGTCCCCGAGCCGGACGCCCGGCAGCAGCGCCCGCGCGGCGGCGATGCGCTCGCGCAGCGCGTCCTCCTCGGCGGCCCACTTGGCGGCGAACGCCGCCGGGTCCTCGTCGTAGGCCAGGCGCCGACGGACGACCTCGACGCGCTCGTCGGTCTCCCGCGAGGCCGCGACCTCGACGGTCAGCCCGAACCGGTCGAGGAGCTGCGGGCGCAGCTCGCCCTCCTCGGGGTTCATGGTGCCGACGAGGAGGAAGCGGGACGCGTGACGGACGGAGACGCCTTCGCGCTCGACGTAGGAGGCGCCCATCGCTGCCGCGTCGAGCAAGAGGTCCACCAGGTGGTCGTGGAGGAGGTTGACCTCGTCGACGTACAGCACGCCTCGGTGCGCGTCGGCCAGGAGGCCGGGCTCGAAGGCCTTCACGCCCTCGGACAGGGCCCGCTCGATGTCGAGGGCGCCGACCAGTCGGTCCTCCGAGGCCCCGACGGGCAGTTCGACCATCCGCGCTGGCCGGGTGTCCCTCGACGTATCGACTCCGTGCGGCCCGTCCGGACACGCCGGGTCCGGCGCCGTCGGGTCACAGGAGAACCTGCAGCCGTCGACGACGGCGATCGGTGGCATCAGCGTCGCGACACCGCGAACTGCCGTCGACTTGGCCGTGCCCTTCTCGCCACGTACGAGCACACCGCCCACGGCTGGGGAGACGGCATTCAGCAGGAGAGCCACGCGCAGATCGTCCATGCCGACGATCGCAGTGAAGGGATAGGTGGTATTCATGCGCTGTTCACTCCTTCGAGGGGCTCTCGCCGAATGGGTCGGCCGTTGCCGCAGTTGAGGGTCACGCTTGCCTTCTGCTCCCCGCACCGGCGGGGTTGGTCCGCTCTTCGGCGATCACCTCGTGGAAGCCCTACTGTGCTCCCCGCTCGTGCGGGGATTCCCCTGCTCACGGTGCCCCCGGCGGTATGAACCGCAGACCGCCGGGCACCCCGTCCTCGATGAGCCGCAGCAACGCATCCGTGTCCGCGTGCTCCTCGATCAGGTCCCCCAGCCGGTCCAGCTGTTCCTCCCGCAGCCCCGCGAACGACGTGTCCGGCGCCGGGACGAACGCCCGCCCGGCCGCCTTCGCCACCCGCCGCAGGAACGCGCGCCGGAAGCCGTCGCTCTCCAGCGATCCGTGCCAGTGCGTGCCCCAGACGGCACCGACCCGGCAGCCGTCCAGGAACGGCTCGTCGCCGCCCAGGACTTCGGCGACGCCGTGGTGGATCTCGTAGCCCTCCACCCGCTCGCCCAGGGCCTCGCCCACCGGCCGGGCCAGGGTCTTCTCGACCGCGAACCGCACCCGCACCGGCAGCAGGCCCAGGCCCTCGACCGAACCGGCCCGTGACTCCACCTCGTCGTCGATCCGCTCGCCCAGCACCTGGAAGCCGCCGCAGATGCCGAGCACCGGGCGGCCCTCGGCGGCCCGGCGGGCCAGGGCCTCCGCCAGGCCCCGTTCGCGCAGCCACGCCAGGGCCCGGACCGTTCCGCGCGTGCCCGGCACCACGACCAGGTCGGCGTCCGCGAGCTCCTCGGGGCGGTCGACGAAGCGGACGACCACGCCCGGTTCGGCCGCGAGGGCGTCCACGTCCGTGAAGTTGGACATCAGCGGTACCGCGCACACCGCCACGCGCAGCACGTCGGCGCCGTGCGGCGGGGCCACCACCGATTCGCGGACGGCGCCGCGCAGCGAGACGCGCAGGCCGTCCTCCTCGTCGATGCCGAGGCCGTGGGCGAACGGCAGTACGCCGAACGTCCGCCGGCCCGTCAGGGCGTGCAGCATGTCCAGGCCCGGCTCCAGCAGGGAGACGTCGCCCCGGAACTTGTTGACGATGTAGCCCGCTATCAGCTCCTGGTCCTCGGGCGAGAGCAGCGCGGTGGTGCCGAAGAAGGACGCGAAGACCCCGCCGCGGTCGATGTCGCCGACCACCACCACCGGCAGCCGGCCCGCGCGGGCGATGCCCATGTTGACGATGTCGCTGCGGCGCAGGTTGATCTCCGCCGGGCTGCCGGCGCCCTCGCAGATCACCGCGTCGTGCGTACGCCGCAGTTCCTCGAGGCACTCGGTCACCGTGCCGAACAACTGCTCCTGCCGGCCCGCGTGGTAGCCGCGGGCGCTGAGCTCGCCCACCGGCTTGCCCATGAGCACGACCTGGCTGCTGCGGTCACCGCCGGGCTTGAGCAGCACGGGGTTCATCAGCGCGCTCGGCTCGACGCGGGCGGCCGCGGCCTGCATGGCCTGGGCGCGCCCTATCTCCGCTCCCTCGCGCGTGACGAAGGAGTTGAGCGACATGTTCTGCGCCTTGAACGGCGCGACCTTGACGCCCTTGCGGACCAGCCAGCGGCAGATGCCGGCCGTCACCACGCTCTTGCCCGCGTCCGAGGTGGTCCCGGCCACCAGCAGGCCCCCGCCCGGCGGGCGCGCGGGCCCGCTCCTGTCGGCAGCTGTCACCGATTCCTCCTTCTGGCGAGGTGTGCGAGGGAGAGCCTGCCCACCACGGCGGTGCCCAGGGCCAGCAGGGAGACCCGGCGCGAGAGCCGCACCGCGCGTTCGATGTCCGCCACGGCCACGGGCCGGTTCTCCGCGCCCAGGACGGGGCGGTGTTCGACGCGGCCGGCGTAGGCGAGGGTGCCGCCCAGGCGGACCCCGAGGGCGCCGGCGAAGGCGGCCTCGACCGGGCCGGCGTTGGGGCTGGGGTGGCGGGCGGCGTCGCGCCGGGCCACGCGCCAGGCGCCGCGCGGGTCGGGGCCGGCGAGGACGGCGAGGGCGGCGGTGAGGCGGGCGCCGGGCCAGCCGACGATGTCGTCGAGGCGGGCGGAGGCCCAGCCGAACCGCCGGTGGCGCGGCGACTTGTGGCCGACCATGGCGTCGAGGGTGTTGACCGCGCGGAAGCCCACCAGGCCGGGCACCCCGGCGAGGGCTCCCCAGACGAGGGCGCCCACGACGGCGTCGGAGGTGTTCTCGGCGACGGATTCGACGACGGCCCGGGCGATCTGCTGCCCGTCCAGCGCCTGCGGGTCGCGGCCGCACAGGTGCGGCAGCCGTTCCCGGGCGACCTCGAGGTCGCCGGCCTCCAGGGCTCCGCCGACCGCCCGTGCCTCGCGGCCCAGGGTCGTACCGCCGAGCACGGCCCAGGTCGCGGCGGCGGTCAGCGCGACGCCGGCGGAGGGGGAGCGGCGCGCGGTACGGGCCAGCAGCCCGGCGGCGGCCGCCGTGCCGCCCGCGCACAGCAGCGCGTGCAGGGTGCCGTAGCCGCGGTGGTCGCGCCACAGTCGCTCCTCGACGGCCTGCGCGGCGCGGCCGAACGCGGCGACGGGGTGGCCGCGGCGCGGGTCGCCCACCACGAGGTCGCAGGCGAATCCGAGCGCGGCGCCGCAGACGAAGGCGAGATGCTTCCCGGTCGTGTTCCCGGCTATCTGATCACTGCGCGTCGGGCGCATCGGATCAGGCCGCCGTCACACCGTGGCGGGTGCGGCGCACCGGGGGCACAGGGGGCGCGAAGGGCAGGGGGCGACGGCAGCCGGGCATGGCGATGTGTCCTCACTCAGGGTCCGCGCCCTGGCTCGACGTGACCGGCGACCAGAGTCTCCTGGCTCCCGGATCGGCGTCGCCCCCGGCCTTCCAGTCCGCGGACCGCGGACCGTGGCCCTGGAATCGGGGGGACACTCCCCGGTGACAGTGGCGGGACCGCGCCGGATTCGCACCGGCTTCCTCTGCTGTCGCCGTTTGGCTCCGGAAGTCCACCACGGCCCGGGAAGGGCAGTCAACTCACCCTGACCTGCGGTGAGGCTGCCGGTCACGGGTGGGGCGGCGGGCGACGCGGGCAACGACGAAGCGCCGGTCCGGCGGGTGCCGGACCGGCGCTTGGTGCGCGGGATGTGCTGCGGTCGCGTCAGGCGACGATCAGGTAGATGCCGTATCCCACGGCGGCCGCGCACAGCGCGAAGCAGGCGTACGCGCCGGTGCGCGCCATCGCGCTCGGGCCGGCCGCCGGGGCGGTGGCGGCGGGTGCGGCCTTGCGGGACGTGCCCACGATGCCGAGGGTGAAGACGGCCACGAGGCCGAGGGTGGCCACGAGGCTGACGCCGAAGACCTGGCCGAGTGCTGCCCAGTCGATGTTCATGGTGGTTCTCCTCCGTTGCCCGGCGGTCAGCCGGCCGTCGCGGGGGCGGGGGCGGGAGCGGCGGCCGGGGCGGCTGCCGGGGCGGCGGTGGGGCCGGCGACCGGGCCGGCCGGCGGCGGGGCGACGGCCTGGAGGGCCGCGGTGACCACGCCGACGGGCTCGGCCGGGACGGAGACGCCCTGCGGCTCGTTGAGGTCGTTGACGTTGTCGTGCGTGACCGGCTTGCGGCGCGAGGCCACCCAGATGGCGCCGCAGGCGGCCAGGGCCAGGACGGCGACCGCGGCGACGCCCCAGTCTCCCTGGTCGGCCAGGAGCGCGGCGCCGGCGCCGACGAGGCCGGCGGCCGGGAGGGTCAGGCCCCAGGCGGCGACCATGCGGCCGGCGGTGGACCAGCGCACCACGCCGCCCTTGCGGCCGAGCCCCGCGCCCATGACGGCGCCGGAGCAGACCTGGGTGGTGGAGAGCGCGAAGCCGATGTGGGAGGAGGCCAGGATGGTGACGGCGGCGCCGGTCTGGGCGGCGAAGCCCTGCGGCGGCTGGATGTCGGCCAGGCCCTTGCCGAGGGTGCGGATGATGCGCCAGCCGCCGAGGTAGGTGCCGAGCGCGATGGCGATGCCGGCGGAGGCGATGACCCACATCGGCGGGTCGGCGTCCGCGCCGAGGGCGCCGCCGGAGATCAGCGCGAGGGTGATGACGCCCATGGTCTTCTGCGCGTCGTTGGTGCCGTGGGCGAGGGAGACCAGGGCGGCCGAGGCGATCTGGCCGGCGCGGTAGCCCTTGGCGCTGGCCTCGGGGTCGGTGTTGCGCGCCAGGCGGTAGGTCATCCGGGTCGCCAGCACGGTCGCCAGGCCGGCCACGACCGGGGCGACGACGGCGGGGATGAGGACCTTCATGACGACGGCGTCACCGTGGACGGCGTCGGTGCCCACCGAGGCGATGGTCGCGCCGATCAGGCCGCCGAACAGCGCGTGCGAGGAGCTGGAGGGCAGGCCCGCGAGCCAGGTGAGCAGGTTCCAGACGATCGCGCCGACCAGTCCGGCGAAGATGATCTCCGGCCGGATGCCTGATTCGTCGACGATGCCCTTGGAGATCGTCGCCGCGACCTCCACGGACAGGAACGCGCCGACGAGATTGAGCACGGCCGACATGGCCACCGCGACCTTGGGCTTGAGGGCCCCGGTGGAGATGGTGGTGGCCATGGCGTTGGCCGTGTCGTGGAAGCCGTTCGTAAAGTCGAACACCAAGGCCGTGACGATCACGATCCCGATGAGAAGCGTGATGTTTTCCATTCACCCAGGCAATCAGCTCGATGGTCAGTACGCGGCGACCGTAGGGACCCTGGGTGAACGGAAGGTGAACTGGGACGGGCAGGTCGATGACGCGAACCGGAGGCGAAGACCGATGAGGGAGTTCGAACAGGCGGGGGCCGCGCGGGACGACATACCGCGCATCTGGGCCCAGGTCGTGGCCACCGCCCGCCGCACCACCGCCGACGGGCTCGTGGTGGGCACGTCCGGCAACGTCTCCGCGCGCGCCGGCGACGTGGTCCTTGTCACTCCCACCGGCGTCCCCTACGACCGGCTGGGCCCGGGCGACGCGGTCGGCGTGGACCTCGACGGCCGCCAGGTCCTGGGCGACCTCGCGCCCACCAGCGAGCTGCCGATGCACCTGGCCGTCTACCGCTCCACCGACGCCGCCGCGATCGTGCACACCCACGCCGTGCACGCCACGGCCGTCTCCACGCTCGTCACCGAGGTGCCGCTGATCCACTACATGGCCGCCGCCCTCGGCGGGCCGGTCCGCGTCGCCCCCTACGCCCTCTACGGCACCGAGGAACTGGCCGCCCACATGCTCCGGGCCCTCGACGGCCGCACCGGCTGCCTCCTGCAGAACCACGGCACCCTCACCTACGGCGCCACCCTCGACCAGGCCTACGACCGCACCGCACAGCTGGAGTGGATGTGCCGGGTCTGGCTCACCGCCGCCGCCGTCCCCGGCCACACCCCCTCGCTGCTCGGCCCCGGGCTCCTGGACGAGGCGGCCGCCAAGCTGCGGGGCTACGGACAGCGCGGCTGAGCCCCCACTGGCCGCGCCCGCCGGGCGCGGCCACACTGGAAGGCGATGGTGCTGCGCACAGTGGCGGCCGCGGCCGCCACCACGCTGATCGGTGCCGGAGCGGCCGCGGTGGCGGCCGGGCGGTACGCCGGTGACGCTGCCCTGAAGGCGGACCCCGGCCGTCCGCCGCCCGGCGAGCCCCGGCTCGCCCTCCACGACGTCACCGGCGCCACCGTCACCCTCGGCCGTACCCCCGCCTCCCTGCTCCCAGGCGTCTACGGGCTCGCGGGGCGGGGCGTGCACGCCGTGGTCGGGCCCGTCATCGCGGACGTCTCGCACCCGCACGACCGGGTGATCCGCCGCCTGGACCGCGTCACCCGGGGCGCTCTGCGCCCCGGCGAGCGCGTCTGGCTCACCCCGCAGGTGCACGCCGGCAACCCCCGCGACGCCCTCGGCCTGGCCCACGCCGAGGTGGACGTCCCCGGCGAGCTCGGACCGCTGCCCGCGTGGTTCGTGCCCGGCAGCCGCGACACCTGGGTGATCACCGTGCACGGCCTGGGCACCACCCGCGAGCACCCCATGAACGTCATGCCGTTCCTGCACGGCCAGCGGCTGCCCGTGCTCGACATCGCGTACCGCGGCGATCCCGGCGCACCCCGGCCACCCCATGGAATCGGCCACTTCGGCGCCGGTGAATGGCGGGATCTCGACGCCGCCATCCGCTACGCGCTGCGCTACGGCGCCCGCCGGGTGGTCCTGCACGGCTGGTCCACCGGCGCCACCATGGCCCTGCTGGCCGCCCAGAACTCCGCGCTGAGCAGCCGCGTCAGCGGCCTCGTCCTGGACTCCCCGGTCCTCGACTGGCCGGCCGCGCTGCGCGCCCTCGCCGGCCGCCGCGTCCCGGCAGCCCTCATTCCGCTTGCGGTCCGGGCGACCGAGGGCCGCACCGGTCTCGCACCCCACGCCCTCCTCGCGGCGGCCGACCCCGCCGCCCTGCCCATGCCGACGCTCCTCGTGCACGGCCGCGACGACACCCTCGCGCCCCTGGCGCTCTCCCGTGAACTCGCCGCAGGGCGACCGGAACTGATCACTTTGCGGGCCGTGCGCGGAGCCGGTCACGCCGGGTCCTGGAACGTCGATCCGCAGGGCTACGAAGAGGCCCTGCGACGCTTCCTGGTCCCCCTCATGTAGGGCGCCCGCAGCCCGCGGCCGGCTCCTTCCCGACGGCCCACCACCGGTCGTCAGCGGCCGGATAGTTGGTTCCGATTGGGTTTTCGGAGCGTGAACGGCAAGACTGCTCCTGTGACGTCCCGTACTCCGCGCGACTCCCGGCTCAGACTCGTTCCCCGACAGCCGATCGCCGCCGCCCGCCGGGCCGTGGCGAACCGGGGCTCCCGGCCGGCTCCCCGCCCGCCCGCGGGCACCCCGGCCCGTCCGGAACTCGCCCGGCAGGCGAGAGGCGGGCTGACCGGCGCGGTCCGCCTGGCCCGCTGGGCGGCCGCCGAATGCGGCCGCGGCGCCACACTGCGGCCGGGCACGGCCGGGGGGATGGACGAGGAGACGCTCGAGCGGGCCGCCGCCGAGCTGGGACTGACCGCCGGCCAGGTACGCACCGACTGGGACCGGGCCCGCCTCGCCGGCCTCCTCGAACTGCACGGCGGCACCGCCCGCCCCGGCTGGCGCCTGCAGGCCTGGGACCGCGACGACAGCGCCGTGCTGCGCGGCTGGGTCGCGCTCTTCGACGCCTGGTCCCTCGCCCACCCCGAACCCGCCGGCACCGACTCCACCATCGCCGCCGAGGTCGTCGAGGCGGCCCCCCAGCTGCTGTCGGTCATGCACCTGTCGGCCGGCCCCGTCTCCGTGGCGATGCTCCTGGACCTGCTGCAGCAGCGCGTCGCCGAGATCCGGGCCGAGCGCTGCGAGGTCCCCTACGGCCCGCCGCCCGTGCCCGCCCCCGCCCCGGCCGCCCCCGCCGGCGACCCGCTGCCCGAGCTGCTCGACTGGGCCCTGGAGGCGCTCGCCTCCGTCGGCGCCCTGATCATGCGCGGCGGTACCGGCCCCCGCGCCGAGGCCGTCCTGACACCGCTCGGCAACTGGGCGGTGTGGGTCAAGCTCGAACAGATCTGCGTCGCCGCCCAGAGCCCCGCCGGCAACATCGAGCTGTCCGCCGAGGCCATGCTCCGCGGCTGCGCCGACCTCACCCCCGGCCCCGCCCGCGCCGAGTACCGCGCCTGGCTCGCCGCCCGGCCCGTGCGCAGCGCCGTCGAGGAGCTCCTCGACACCGCCCGCGGCGACGACGCGATGGTGCGCGGCCTCGCCTTCGAGGCGCTGCGCGCGGTGGGCGCCCCCGCCGAACCGGCGGTGCGGGCGGTGGCCGGCGAGCCGGTCCTGCGCCCGTACGCGCTGCTGTGGCTCGCCGAGCACGAGGGACACGACCCCGAGGAGGCCGCGGAGGTCCTCACCCGGGAGGAGGCGACCTGGCTGTGGGTGGACACGGCCGCGGCCGTCGCCGACCACGGCGAGAGCAGGCTGCTGGTGCGCCACCTCGAGTCGGCCGTGCAGGGCACCGTGCCGGGCCTGCTGGAGGAGGTCCGGGCCGTGGGCCACCCCCGCACGGTCCAGGTCCTCGTCGCCCTGGCCGCGGCGCACCCCGACCCGGCCCTGGCCAAGGCGGTCCGCCGGGCGGCCTTCCAGGTCCACCGGGGCGGGGCGTAGACGCGGGGCCCGGGGCGCCCCCCGGGCCTCAGGCCGTGAGCTCCGGCCCCTTCGGGGCGTACGTGCCGAAGCTCCACAGGTTCCCGCCGACGTCGCGCGCCATGTAGTCGCGCGACCCGTACTCCTGGTCCGTCGGCGGCATCAGGATCTCCGCGCCGTGCTCCACGGCCCGCCGGTGGTGGGCGTCCGTGTCCTCCACCACGACGTAGATGCCGCTGGCCCCCGAGTCCTTCATGGCCTCGTCGAACACCCCGCCCCGGCCCCTGGAGCCGATCATCACCAGGCCGTTGCCGTAGACCAGCTCCGCGTGCAGGACCGTGCCGTCCTCGCTCTCGTACAGCGCGGTCCGGGTGAAGCCGAAGGCCTCGGTCAGCTGCCGGATCGCCGCCTTCGCGTCCTGGTACAGCAGCGCCGGACAGATGGACGGTGCGGTCGTGCTCGTGCCTGCCATGCGTTCGCTCCTCGCTTCGGTGCCAGCGGAAATCGATCGGAATCAGCGGAAGGTGTCGCAGCGCCCCATGTCGCCGGTGGAGTAACCGGTGGAGAACCACTGGCGGCGCTGGGCCGCCGAGCCGTGCGTCCAGCTCTCCGGAGTGACCCGGCCCTGGAACTTCTCCTGGATGCGGTCGTCGCCGACCGCCGCGGCCGCGGACAGGCCGTCGTCGATGTCGGCCCGCGTCAGCTGCTTGACCAGCGGCCGGCCGGTGGACTTCTCGGGTGTCGTGGTCGCGTGCCGGGCCCAGACGCCGGCGTAGCAGTCGGCCTGCAGCTCGACCTTGACGGAGTTGCTGTCGGCGCCCGTGCGCCGGTCCTGGGCGCGGCCGAGGGTGCCCGTCAGGTTCTGGACGTGGTGCCCGTACTCGTGGGCCACCACGTAGGCCTGGGCGAAGGGGCCGCCGCTCGCGCCGAACTTCGACCGCAGGTCGTCGAAGAAGCCCAGGTCCAGATAGACCTTGCGGTCGCCCGGGCAGTAGAAGGGGCCGACCTCCGAGGAGGCGGCCCCGCAGGCCGTGCGGACCTGGCCGGTGAAGAAGACCGTGGAGGCGGGCGTGTACGTGCCCGAGCGGCGGGCGAACTCCTGGCTCCAGAACGACTGGGCGCTGTTGACGACCGCCACGATCCGGCAGTCCTCGCGGGTATTGGCGTCCCGGCCCGTGCGGCAGCTGCCGGAGACCTGTGCGTCCGTGCTCGCGGTGCCCCGCGTCGCCGGTTCCTGTGAGGTGAGACCCAGCTCACCCGGGCCGATGCCGAAGAACAGCCCCAGCACCAGGGCGATCAGCCCCGCGACCCCGCCGCCGATCGTGAGTCCGCCGCCGGGGATCCCGCCCCGCCGGTCCTGGACCTGGGAGGTGTCGAGATCCGCGTCGTCGTCGAACTGCACTGCGCACCGCCTCTCCGGCCGTCCCGCGCTCCGCTCTCCCGCCAGGTTTTTCCACCCCGAGTATCCGCGAATCACCCCTTCTCCGCCCTTTTCGAAGCGCGGGGGCGGGGGGCGCCCGGCGGGCGACCCCGGAAATCGGCTTGCGCGCCCCCGTTAGACTGGGGCCTATGGCATTCCTCCTCGTGCATTAGACGGCGTCATAGCGACCCCAGCCCGTCCCACCGCCGTCCACCCTGCTCAGGAGTAGAACCCCCGTGATCACCGCCTCCGGCATCGAGCTGCGCGCCGGCGCACGCGTCCTCATCGAGTCCGCTTCCTTCCGCATCGCCAAGGGCGACCGCGTCGGCCTGGTCGGCCGCAACGGCGCGGGCAAGACCACCCTCACCAAGTGCCTCGCCGGCGAGGGCATCCCCGCGGCGGGCACCATCGCCCGCTCCGGCGAGGTCGGCTACCTCCCGCAGGACCCCCGCACCGGCGACCTCGACGTGCTCGCCCGCGACCGCATCCTCTCCGCCCGCGGCCTGGACTCCGTCCTGCGCAAGATGCGCGAGAACGAGGACCGGATGGCCAACGGCAAGGGCGCCACCCGCGAGAAGGCGATGAAGAAGTACGAGCGCCTGGAGACGGAGTTCCTGACCAAGGGCGGTTACGCCGCCGAGGCGGAGGCCGCGACCATCGCCGCCAGCCTGGGCCTGCCCGACCGCATCCTCACCCAGCCGCTGCACACCCTCTCCGGTGGTCAGCGCCGCCGCGTGGAGCTGGCCCGGATCCTCTTCTCCGACGCCGACACGCTCCTCCTCGACGAGCCCACCAACCACCTCGACGCCGACTCCATCGCCTGGCTGAGGGACTACCTCAAGACCTACCGCGGCGGCTTCATCGTCATCTCCCACGACGTCGACCTCGTCGAGACGGTCGTCAACAAGGTCTTCTACCTCGACGCCAACCGCTCGGCCATCGACGTCTACAACATGGGCTGGAAGCTCTACCAGCAGCAGCGCGAGGCCGACGAGAAGCGCCGCAAGCGCGAGCGCCAGAACGCCGAGAAGAAGGCCGCGGCCCTCAACGCCCAGGCCGACAAGATGCGCGCCAAGGCCACCAAGACCGTCGCCGCGCAGAACATGGCCCGCCGCGCCGACAAGCTGCTCTCCGGCCTGGAGGCGGCCCGCGTCTCCGACAAGGTCGCCAAGCTGCGCTTCCCCGACCCGGCCCCCTGCGGCAAGACGCCGCTGATGGCCGAGGGCCTGTCGAAGTCCTACGGCTCGCTGGAGATCTTCACCGACGTCGACCTGGCCATCGACAAGGGCTCCCGCGTCGTCATCCTCGGCCTCAACGGCGCCGGCAAGACCACCCTGCTGCGCCTGCTCGCCGGCACCGAGAAGTCCGACACCGGGCAGGTCACGCCCGGTCACGGCCTCAAGCTCGGCTACTACGCCCAGGAGCACGAGACGCTCGACCCGGACCGCACGGTCCTGGAGAACATGCGCTCCGCCGCGCCCGACCTCGACCTCGTCGAGGTGCGCAAGACGCTGGGCTCCTTCCTGTTCTCCGGCGACGACGTCGACAAGCCCGCTGGCGTGCTCTCCGGCGGCGAGAAGACCCGGCTCGCGCTGGCCACCCTCGTCGTCTCCTCGGCCAACGTCCTCCTGCTGGACGAGCCCACCAACAACCTCGACCCCGCCAGCCGCGAGGAGATCCTCGGCGCGCTGCGCACCTACAAGGGCGCGGTGGTCCTGGTGACGCACGACGAGGGCGCCGTCGAGGCCCTGGAGCCCGAGCGGATCATCCTGCTGCCGGACGGCATCGAGGACCTGTGGGGCCCGGACTACGCGGACCTGGTGACTCTCGCCTGATCCGCCGCCCGGCGCCGGGCGCGGTCTCTTGATCAGTGTCGTCCCGATCATTCGGCCGACAGGTGATCCATCATCTGAGTGAGTACGGCTCGTACCCCGATGGCGCCGGGTGCTCCGGCGCATGCGCTGCGTGAGGTGCGGGGCGCCGTTCGCGCCGTGCGGGAGAGGCCCCCGCCTGACCTGCTTCTTCGTCCCGCCACCCGTACGGCCGTACGAGCCCGATCACTCGGAATCGCCTGCTCCGGGCGCTGCTGCGGCCGGATTTTCCGGACGTCCGTTCCCCTCGACTTCTCATGGACCTTGCCGAATGGGTGGCCATGAGGCCGCCAAGGGGTGATCATGAGAGTCAAGAGGCGCATCTCCCATGAGGAGGCACGGGTGGCCGAGACTCTGAAGAAGGGCAGCCGGGTAACCGGCGCCGCGCGCGAAAAGCTCGCGGCAGACCTGAAGAAGAAGTACGACTCCGGTGCGAGCATCAGGGCGCTGGCCGAAGAGACCGGCCGCTCCTACGGCTTCGTCCACCGGATGCTGAGCGAATCCGGCGTGGTCCTGCGGGGCCGCGGCGGAGCCACGCGCGGCAAGAAGGCCGCCTCGGCCTGACGCCGCGCACCTGAGAGCACAGCAGTCAGAGCACAGCAGTCAGGACAGTCACCACCCGGTCGGCCGACCGGCCCTCCGGGTGGTTACTGTGCAGTCAACCAACGCGACTGCGGCCGATTCCGGAGGCCCCCATGACTGCCCGCAAGACCCTGCTCGACCAGGACGGCGTACAGCTCACCGTCGATGACGCGGTTGCCACCGTCACCCTCACCAACCCCGCCAAGCGCAACGCCCAGTCGCCTGCGCTGTGGCGGGCCCTGGCCGAAGCGGGACGGCTGCTGCCGGGCGCCGTGCGCGTCGTGGTGCTGAGGGGAGAGGGCAAGTCCTTTTCCGCGGGCCTCGACCGCCAGGCGTTCACGCCCGAGGGCTTCGACGGCGAGCCCTCCTTCATCGACCTCGCACGCGGCAGCGACGAGGCGCTGGACGCCGAAATCGCCACGTACCAGCAGGCGTTCACCTGGTGGCGGCGGACCGACATCGTCTCCATAGCCGCCGTGCAGGGCCATGCCATCGGCGCGGGCTTCCAGCTGGCCCTGGCCTGCGACCTGCGCGTGTGCGCGGACGACGCGCAGTTCGCGATGCGCGAGACCAGCCTGGGCCTGGTGCCCGACCTCGCCGGCACCCACCCCCTGGTGTCGCTGGTGGGTTACGCCCGCGCCCTGGAGATCTGCGCGACCGGCCGCTTCGTCCACGCGGCCGAGGCCGAGCGCATGGGCCTGGCCAACGTGGTCGTCCCGCTCGCTGAACTGGCCGCCGCCACGGACGATTTGACGGCTGCCCTGCTGGCCGCGCCGCGGGACGCGGTCATCGAGACGAAGGCGCTGCTGCGGGGCGCCGCCGACCGTACCTACGACGACCAGCGCGTCGCCGAGCGCGCCGCCCAGGCCCGCCGGCTGCGGGACCTGGCCGGCCTGGGCGACTAGCCCGCGCCTCCCCGGTGAGGCCCGCCCCACCCGAACGGCGGGCTTCACCCGGACTTCCCCCGCATCGGCCGCGCGGCTCGGGGTAACCCCGCCTAAGGTGGCAAAAGGACTGGAAGAGAGGCGATCGACGATGAGCGATACCACGAGCCAGACCAGCCAGACCGGTGCCCAGGGCAAACACTCGCCGGTCGCCGCCGCCGACCGGGGCCGCACCACCATCGCCGACGGCGTCGTCGAGAAGATCGCCGGCCTGGCGGCCCGCGACGTGCTGGGCGTCCACGCGATGGGCAGCGGCTTCTCCCGCACCTTCGGCGCCGTGCGCGACCGGGTGCCCGGCGGCGGCAAGTCCGCCACCCGCGGTGTGAAGGCGGAGGTCGGCGAGGTCCAGACCGCCCTCGACCTCGAGATCGTCGTCGACTACGGCGTCGCCATCGCGGACGTGGCCCGCGCGGTACGGGAGAACGTCATCGCGGCGGTCGAGCGCATGACGGGCCTGCAGGTGGTCGAGGTCAACATCGCCGTGACCGACGTCAAGCTCCCGGACGAGGAAGAGGAAGAGCCCGAGCCCAGGATCCAGTGAGGAGCGCGCGATGAGCATGGCGGTGGCCGGCCTGATGGCCGGCATGGGGCTCGGATTCGCCGGCTACTTCGGTGGCTTCGGGGCCTTTCTGCTGGTGGCGGCGCTGGGCGCCGTCGGGTTCGTGGCGGGCCGGTTCCTCGACGGCGACCTGGAACCGGGCGAGTTCCAACGGTTCCTGCGCCCCCGTGACCACGACGGACCCAGGAGGTAGGGCGTGGGGGGAGGACGGGAGGTCGAGCCCGCCGAGCGCGGCGCGACCCGTATCGCCGACCGTGTCGTCGCGAAGATCGCTTCGCGGGCGGCCCGCGAGGCACTGAGCGGCACGGCCGCGGCACACCACGAGCCCCCGCACGCCTCCGTGGTCGTCCATGAGGGCTCGGCCCGGGTGCGGGTCGCCCTCGAGCTGGACTACCCCGCCGACGTCGGCGCCCGCTGCCGCGCGGTGCGCGGCCGCGTCGTCGAGCGCGTCCGCGGCCTGGCGGGCATGGAGGTCCCGGAGGTGGTGATCACGGTGGAGCGGCTGCACTCGCCGCACTCGGACCGCGGGGACGGGGAGCGGGTCCGATGAGCGAGCCCGTCTCCCTGGAGAAGGACGACCCCGGGCAGGGCGCGCACCCCCGCGCCCACCGCTTCTGGTCCACGCGCCGCCTGCCCGCCGCGCTCGTCGCCGCCGTCGTGCTGGCCGCCGCCGGGGCCCTGCTCTACGACATCGCCGCCGTCCGGGCCGGCCGCCCCGCCCTGCGCTGGCGCCGCCGCCTCGCCCACGAACTGGCCACCCGCCCCCTCGGCGACTTCTGGCTGACCGCCGGCGCCGTGGTCGCCGTCCTGCTGGGCCTGTGGCTGATCGTCCTGGCCGTCACCCCCGGCCTGCGCGGGGTCCTGCCGATGCGGCGCGGCGCCCCGGACGTACGGGCCGGCCTCGACCGGCGCGCCGCGGCCCTCGTCCTGCGCGACCGCGCCATGGAGGTGAGCGGCGTGCAGTCCGTACGGGTCGACGTCGGCCGCCGTGCCGTCAAGGCCCGGGCGCAGTCCCACTTCCGGGACCTGGACGAGGTCCGTACGGACGTCGACTCCGTACTGGCCGAGGGGCTGCGGGAGTTGGGGCTGGCCCGGGAGCCCTCTCTGTCCGTGCATGTCCGCCGGCCGGCGAAGAGGTGAGCGCGCGGTGCTGAGGACCGTCAACCGGATCCTGACGGGGCTGGCCGGAGCGGTGCTCCTGGCACTGGGGGCCGCCGTGCTCGTCGGCGCCCTGGACCTGCAGCGGCGCTGGCACCTCACACTGCCGTCGGCCTGGCCCTTCGACGGGCCGGACGACGTCCTGCTCGCCGACGCCGACCGCCGCGGCCTGCGCGGGAGCACCTGGTGGTGGGCGGCGGTCATCGCCGCCCTGGCCCTCCTCGTGCTGGGTGCCCTGTGGTGGCTGCTCGCCCAGGTGCGCCGGCGCCGGCTGCGCGAGCTGGTCGTCGACTGCGGCGACGGCGAGGTGGCCGTGGTGCGGGGCCGGGCGCTGGAGTCCGTGCTGGCAGCCGAGGCGGGCGCCCTGGACGGAGTGGACCACGCCCTGGTCGCGCTCCGCGGCCGGCGCACGGCGCCCGAGGCGCACGTCCGGCTGACCCTGGCCCCCCGGGGCGCCCCCGCCGCGGCCCTGGGCCGGCTCTGCGCCGAGGTCCTGCGGCAGGGCCGGACCTCGGCCGGCCTCGACCGGCTGCCGGCGGAGGTCCGGCTGCGCGCGGTGCGCCACGGCGCCGAACGCGTCGGGTGAGGGCGGCGGTCAGAAGCCGTGCCGGGCGCCGCCGTCCACGGGCAGCATCACGCCCGTCAGATACGACGCCGCCGGCGACAGCAGGAACGCCGCCGCCTTGCCGAACTCCTGCGGGGCGCCGTAGCGCCCCAGCGGGATCGACGCCGAGCGGCGGGCCCGCGTCACCTCGGCGTCGCCCGAGAGCGCGTCGAGTTCCCGCATCCGGTCGGTCTCGATCCGGCCGGGCGCGAGCCCCACGACCCGGATCCCGCGCGGCCCCAGCTCCACGGACAGGGACTTGGCGAAGCCCGCGAGACCCGGCCGCAGCCCGTTGGAGATCGTCAGCCCGGGGATCGGCTCGTGGACCGACGCCGACAGCACGAAGCCGATCACACCGCCCTCGGACAGCTCCTGCGCCGCAGTCCGCGCCAGCCGGACCGCACCCAGGAAGACCGACTCGAACGCCGCCTGCCACTGGGCGTCGTCGTTGTCGGCGGCCGAGCCCGGCGGCGGGCCGCCGACGCTGACGAGGATGCCGTCGAAGCGCCCGAAACGCTCGCGCGCGAGGCCGATGAGCCGTGCGGCCGTGGTGGGGTCCGCGTTGTCGGCGCCGACTCCGACGGCGCCCGGGCCGAGCTCCCGCGCCGCCTCCTGCGCGGTCTTCTCGTCGCGGCCGGAGACGACCACACGGGCCCCGTCGGCCGCCAGTTCGCGGGCGGTGGCGAAGCCCAGCCCCCGGCTCGCGCCGGTCAGGACGTACACCCGGTCCTTCAGTCCAAGATCCATGGAGTCAGTCTGCCGTGCCCTGCCCGGCGAGCAGAAGAGCCGTTCCCACCAGCCCGATGTGGCTGAACGCCTGGGGGAAGTTGCCGAGCTGCCGGCCGGTCCGGGCGTCGTACTCCTCGGAGAGCAGGCCCACGTCGTTGCGCAGGGTGAGCAGGTGCTCGAACAGCTCGCGGGCCTCCTTCGTGCGGCCGGTCATGTGCAGCGCGTCGGCCAGCCAGAACGAGCAGACGAGGAAGGCCCCCTCGTCGCCGGGCACCCCGTCCACGGGCCCGCCGGGCGAGAACTCGCAGCTGTAGCGGCGCAGGAGCCCGTCGTGGGCCAGGTCCCGGCGGACCGCGTCGACCGTGCCGACCACGCGGGGGTCGTCCGGGGGCAGGAAGCCGACGCGGGGGATGAGGAGGGTGGCCGCGTCGAGTTCGCGCGAGCCGTAGAACTGGGTGAAGGTGCCGCGCGCGGCGTCGTAGCCCCGCTCGCAGACCTCGCGGTGGACCGCGTCGCGCATCGCCCGCCAGCCGTCGAGGTCGCCGTCCAGTTCGGGGTCGGCCTCCAGGGCGCGCACGGCCCGGTCGGCGGCGACCCAGGTCATCACCTTGGAGTGCACGAAGTGGCGGCGCGGGCCGCGGATCTCCCACAGGCCCTCGTCGGGCTCGCGCCAGTGGGCCTGCAGGAACTCCAGGAAGCAGCGCTGGATGTTCCAGGCATGCGGCTTGACGCCCAGGCCGTCCGAGCGGGCCACGTGGAGGGAGTCGATGACCTCGCCGTAGATGTCGAGCTGGAACTGGGTCGCCGCGGAGTTGCCGATGCGGACGGGGAAGGACCGCTCGTACCCCGCCAGCCACGGCACGTCTGTCTCCGGCAGCCGCCGCTCGCCCGCGACCCCGTACATGATCTGCAGGTCGGCGGGGTCGCCGGCGACCGCGCGCAGCAGCCAGTCGCGCCAGGCGGCGGCCTCGTCCTCGTAGCCGAGGGAGAGCAGGGCGCCCAGGGTCAGGGTGGAGTCGCGCAGCCAGCAGTAGCGGTAGTCCCAGTTGCGCACGCCCCCGATCTCCTCGGGCAGCGAGGTGGTGGGGGCGGCGACGATGCCGCCGGTGGGGGCGTAGGTGAGCGCCTTGAGGGTGATCAGGGAGCGGACCACGGCGTCCCGGTGCGGCCCCCGGTAGCAGCAGCGGCCGGCCCACTCGCGCCAGTCCTCCAGGCTGAGCCGCAGCGACTCGTGCGGGTCGAGGAGCTCGGGGCGGGGTTCGTGCGAGGGGTGCCAGGTGAGGACGAAGGCGACCTGCTCCCCGGCCGCGACGGTGAACTCCGAGCGGGTGCTGAAGTCCCGCCCGTACGTGGGCACGGGCGGCTCGCTGCGCAGCCAGACCGAGTCGGGTCCGGCGACGGCGACGCGGTGCCCGTCGGTGCGGCGTATCCACGGCACGACGTGGCCGTAGTCGAAGCGCAGCCGCAGCACGCTCAGCATGTCGACGCTGCCGCTGACGCCCTCGACGATGCGGACGAGGTCGGGGGCGCGGTCGCGCTGCGGCATGAAGTCGGTGACCTTGACGGTGCCGGCGTCGGTCTCCCAGACGGACTCGAGGACGAGGGAGTCCTCGAGGTAGGCGCGCCTGGTGCACTCGCGGGCCCCGGCGGGGGCGAGCCGCCAGTGGCCGTTGTCCTTGTCCCCGAGGAGCGAGGCGAAGCAGGCGGGCGAGTCGAAGCGGGGCAGGCAGAGCCAGTCGACCGAGCCGTCCCGGCCGACCAGGGCGGCGGTCTGGAGATCGCCGATGAGCGCGTAGTCCTCGATGAGTGCTCCCACGCGAGGCGTCTTCCCTGATCGGGTGGGAGCTACTCCGGTGCGGCAGCTGTCCGGGCGATGTCTTCGCCGCTCGCGCCGGCGCCGTCCGATGCGCCGGTGGCCGCCGCTTCCGCGCGGTCGCGGCGCTCACGGCGCACCAGGATGACCCAGCCGACGGGCACGAAGGCGGCGAAGAGCCACCACTGCACGGCGTAGGCCATGTGCGGGCCGATGCTGCTGTGGTCCGGGGCGCCGACGGGCCGGGGCTGGTCCTTGCGCACGGGCGCGGTGAGTTCGATGAAGCCGCCGAGCAGCGGGCGGTGCAGATCGGCCGCGCGCTGCTCGCTGTTGATGAGCATCACCTGGCGGGGCGGCAGGCCCGCGGTGTTCTTGATGCCGCTGCCGGTGGTCTCGTCCGCCTTCAGCCGGCCGGTGACGGTGACCTTGCCGGAGGGTGCGGCGGGCACGTCGGGGTAGCGGGTCAGGTCGCCGTCGGCCGGCACCCAGCCGCGGTTGACCAGGACGGCCCGGCCGTCGCCCATCACCAGCGGGGTGAGGACGAAGTACCCCTGGTTGCCGTCGCCGTCGGTGCGCATCCGGACGACGACCTCGCCCTGGCGGTCGTAGGTGCCGCTCGCGGTGACGGTGCGCCATATGTTGTCGTGCGGCACCGTGCGGCCGGGCGTGGTGAGCTCGGTCACGGGGACGGCGGGGGCGGACAGGCTCCGGGAGATCTGGTCGTTCCGCGCGACCCGGTGCTCGTGGCGATGCAGCTGCCAGAAGCCCAGTTTGATCATCACCGGGATGAGGGCGAGTCCCACGAGTGTGGTGATCACCCACTGCCGGGACAACAGGAAGCGGTACACGCTTTGACGGTACCTGGTGGGGTTCGCCCCCCGGCCAGCGGGTGCCACGCGATGGCTATGAGTGGATTCTTCCCCTCATGCGCCCTTTGTCCCGGCGGGGGTCACATGCGACAGCAGCTGTATGAAGGCGGCCTCGTCGATCACCGGCGTGCCGAAGGAGCGGGCCTTGGTGGTCTTGGAGGTGGGGGAGTCCGGGTCGTTGGTGACCAGCAGGCTGGTGAGGCGGGAGACGCTGGTGGCCACGTGCAGCCCGGCGTCGACGGCCCGGTCCTCCAGCAGCTCGCGGTCGATGGAGGTGTCGCCGGAGAACGCCACCCGCATGCCCTGGATGAGCTGTTCGCCCGGTTCGTACCGGCCCGGGTTGGGGTACGGGCAGGCCGGGCGCTTCCGGCTCGGCCGCCAGGTCGTGGGCCGGTAGGACGGCTGGTACCCCACCCGTGCCGAGCGGGCGGCCGTCGAGCCCGAGGAGCCCGACGACGCGGCCGGGCCGTCGGACCACTCGGTCAGCGGCTGGCACGCCAGCAGCGGCAGCCGCAGCCCGGCCTCCGCCGCCAGGTGCAGACTCGGCCGGAACGCCTCGGCGAGCACCCGGGCGTCGTCCAGTGCGTGGTGGGCGCGCTGCTGCACGACGCCGTAGTGCGCGGCCAGCGACTCCAGCTTGTGGTTGGGCAGCGGCAGCCGCAGCTCCTTCGACAGCGCGATGGTGCACAGCCGCTGCCGGACGGGGGCGGTGGCCCGGGCGCGGGCGTACTCGCGGGAGATCATCGACCAGTCGAAGGCGGCGTTGTGCGCGACCAGGACCCGCCCGTCGAGCCGCTTCGCGAACTCGTCGGCGATCTCCGGGAACAGCGGCGCGTCGGCGAGGACTTCGGAGGTGAGCCCGTGGATCCACACCGGCCCCGGATCGCGCTGCGGATTGACCAGCGTGTACCACTGGTCCTCCACCCGGCCCCGCGCGTCCAGCTGATAGACCGCCGCCGACACTATCCGGTCGTCCCGGGCGAGCCCGGTGGTCTCCACGTCGACGACCGCGTATCCCTCGGGATACGCGGTCGGCCACGGGCTGGACGAGGCGGCGGCGGTGTGGTCATCGAGCATGGTCCAAGAGCTTACGGGCCACCGCTGACAACGCGGGATCCGGCCGGGCCCCACGGCGGCCGGAGGGCCGCGATCAAGCCAGCTCCGTCAGCAGTCCGCCGGCCGTCACCCGCTCCGCCTCCCGCCACGCGTCCACGTCACCGGGGAAGAGCCGGTAGAGGGTGCCGGTCGCCTTCCGCGGGCACACGTCCCCCTCGACCAGCGCGAGCAGAACGTGCCGGCCGTCCGCCGCGCGGGCCGCGAGGTCGCCCGCGTCGTCGGCCGGCTCGCGGCTCTCGGGCGTCCCCAGCGCACGCAGCCGCGTCGCGAAGGAGGGCACGTCCTCGCCCTCGCGGCGCCGGTAGCGCCACAGTTCGCCGGCCGCTCCCCGATCCGGGGCGCGGCGGACGACCGCCGTCTCGTCGACCCGCGCCGCGGCGTGCCAGCAGACGAGGTCCCACACGGTGGCGCGGGCACCGCCCGAGAAGTACGCCCACAGGTCGCGGCCGAGCGAGCCCAGACCGTCGCCGTGCCGCCCCGCGCTGTGGAAGCCGATCTCACCCGGAAGGTGGACATCGGTCCACAGCGCACGCCCGTCGGCGAGGTCGACGAGCATCGGCACGCAGATGCGCGAGTGCCCGGTGAGGTCGAATCGCTGCCGGACGCCGCCCGGCTGGAACGCGGCGTCGCGCTCCCCGGAGGCGGGCAGGGCCATGAAGCCCGCGAAGGCGTCCGGCAGCTCGTCGAAGGGGACGTTGTCGAAGCTGAAGACCACCGGCACGGCGAAGCGCGCACCGCCGGCCCTCAGCGCGGCGAGGTCGAGGTCGACGTACTCGGTCGCCCCGTGGGGAGCGGGCGCGGAGGTGAGGTCGCCGGAGTGCACGGCGGCGTCGCCGTGCCGCAGGTCGGTGAAGTCGCAGACGCCGACGACGTTCCAGTCGTCGTCGAAGAACACCACCGACAGATCGAGGTCCGCCTCCGTGTCCTCGGGCTCCGTCCAGTGCAGGAACAGCCGCAGCGTCCGGCCCTGCGGCAGCGCCAGCTCGCTGCCGCGCGGCACGCAGACCAACGACGAGGCCGCCGTCCGCTCCGCGAACGGCACCGCCACCGTGGCCAGGGCCGGGTCGAGCACGGCGAGCTCGTAGCGCGACGCCTCACCCAGCCGCCGCAGCAGCTCGGCCTCCAGCAAGGCGCACACCCGCCCGACGACCGGCTGTGCGAGCGGCGCCCGCACGTCGTCGGCGGCGTACGCGTGGGCGACCCGGCCGCGGGGGAAGAACACCCGCCGCCGCGACGGCAGACGCCGGCCGCGCAGGGCACCCCACGCCCCCACCAGGGGGCCGGGCCCCACGCCGGGCAGGGCGGCGCGCAGCGCCTCGTCCAGCGCGGGCGCGAGCTCCTCGCCCCCGTACGCCCGCAGCAGCTGGTCCAGCCGCCGCACCAGCTCGCCGGGCCGCTGCCGCAGCAGCGCCACGGCCGCCTCCGGATCACCCTCGCGCAGCGCCTCCTCCACCCGGCCCGCCCACGTGCGGGCCAGCAGACGTCCGCCGCGCACCGCCACCGCCTGCGGGTGCTCGGCCGCCGTGCGCAGCAGGGCCTCGCCCAGCGCCCCCGCGCCGGCCGGATCCGTACCGCGCAGCGTGGCGAAGGCCAGCGCGGCGCGCGGATGCCGGGCGTGGTGCTCGTAGGGGTGCAGGACCTCCGCCGCGCGCTTCCACGCGCGCGGGTGCCGCCGCAGGTCCTCGACGAGCGAGGCGACGGCCAAGGAGTCCAGTACGGACAGCAGTTCGCGCCGCAGGGCACGCGGAACGCCGCGCAGGCGCGGCGGCGCCACCAGGTCGGCCTCGCCGCCGGACCATACGCACAGCAGCCGCAGCACGTCCGTGGCGGTCGTCAGCAGGCCGGGCAGCAGCGCGCGCACCGCCTCGGCCGTGGCCGGCCCGCCGTCGCGCAGCAGGGTGCCCAGCACCAGCGCCTTGGTCTCGCGCACGGGCAGCTGCGCGGGCAGCCAGCCCAGCCCGCCGGGCGCGGCGTGCGCCACCAGCACCTTGACGTCGTCGCGGTCCTGGGGCGACAGCGGCGTCGGCCGCGCGAGCAGGCCGGCCAGCTCGGCCGCGGCGTCCGCCGTGCGCGAGCTGCCGAGGACCAGCAGCCGCAGCGGCCCCTGCGGGGCGGGGCGCCGCACGGCCCCCGCCGGCCGCTCGGGCCGCAGGAACGGGTCCGCGCGGTCGATGCGGCGATGGCACAGCGGGCACCCGGCGTAGTCCGCGCCGTCCCAGCAGGAGCGGCACACCAGGTGCGCGCACGGCGAGACGGGGTGGACGGCGCCGACCGTGCCGCACAGCACGCAACTCTGCTCCGGCCGCTGCAGCAGCAGGCTGAAGACGCGGTCCACATACAGCGCGAACGTGTCGTGGGGCACGGAGCGGGGGAAGTCGCGGAACAGCGGCATGTGCGTACGGTCCGCGCCCAGCTGCGCGTCGATCGCGCGCAGCAGGCCGCGCCCGGTGTCGGCCAGGGCCTCGGCCCCGGCCCCCGCCAGCGCGGTGCGCAGCGGTTCGGTCAGGGCGTGCCCCCGGTCGAGCAACTCCGCCTCGAGGGCGGTGAGTCCGGCCACGACGTGTGGATCGCCGGCCGCGGCGGGCGCGGGCGGCTCGTGGTCGACGTAGACGGTCCGGGCACGGCGAAGCAGCACCGAGTGCAGTGTGGGCACGACGAATTCCCCCTGGAGAAAAGCGAGCGGGGGCGGAGAGTGGGCGCGCTGGGATTCATTGGGAGAACGAGAAGGAAGCACGCCGCGGAGCCGCCCCCGCACCGCGAGTGTAGGCAGCGGCCGTTCGCCGAGGCCAACGGGTTTTCGCCGCCGTCCGGAGGGCATCGGTGGCCCCGCCATCGAACTCGGGGTAACGCACTTCGGTACCCGAGGGTAACAACCCCTAGCGGCACCCCCGCCGACGCCCTTATGGTGCCGCCATGCCGCACCTTCCCGATGTCGTGTTGTGGTCCGTACCGGCCTTCATCCTGCTCACCGCACTGGAGTTGGTGAGCTACCGGCTGCGCCCCGACGACCGTGCCGAGGGCTATGCGGCCAAGGACGCGGCCACCAGCATCGGCATGGGGCTGGGCAGCCTGGTCTTCGACGCCCTCTGGAAGATCCCGATCGTCGCGGTCTACACCGCCCTGTACGAACTGACGCCGCTGCGCGTGCCTGTGCTGTGGTGGACGCTGCCGCTGATGCTCCTCGCGCAGGACTTCTTCTACTACTGGTCGCACCGGGGCCACCACGTCGTACGGATCCTGTGGGCCTGCCACGTGGTGCACCACTCCAGCCGGAAGTTCAACCTCACCACCGCGCTGCGCCAGCCGTGGACCTCGCTGACGGTGTGGCCCTTCTACCTGCCGATGATCGCGCTCGGCGTGCATCCGGCGGCGGTGGCGTTCTGCTCGGCGGTCAACCTCGTCTACCAGTTCTGGGTGCACACCGAGCGGGTCGGCAGGCTGCCCCGGCCCTTCGAGTACGTCCTGAACACCGCCTCCCACCACCGCGTCCACCACGCCTCGCAGGGCGGCTACCTGGACCGCAACTTCGGCGGCATCCTCATCGTCTGGGACCGGATGTTCGGATCGTTCGTGCCGGAGGGGGAGCGTCCCGTCTACGGCCTGACGAAGAACATCGACACCTACAACCCCCTGCGCGTGGCCACCCACGAATACGCGGCCATCGCCCGCGACCTGAAGGCGGCGAGCGGCTGGCGGGAGCGGGCCGGGCGCATCTTCCGCGGGCCGGGCTGGCAACCGGAGCGCGCCGGGGAGCGGCCGGGAGGGGCGGCCGCAGGCGCCGCCGTCGTCCCCGAGCGGGTCGCGTGAGAGGGGGCCGCGCGGCGCCCGTCGTGTTCGCCGCGGTCGCGGTGACGCACCTCGCCGCCCTCCTCGCGGGCGCCCCGGCGCTCGCGCACCTCACCAAGCCGGCGCTGATGCCGCTGCTGGCGGTGTGCGTCCTCGCGCGCGGCGGACCGCGCCTGCTGGTCGTCGCGCTGCTGTTCGGCTGCGGGGGCGACACCCTGCTGCAGGTGGGCGGGGACGTCCTCTTCCTGCTGGGCATGGGGTCGTTCGCGGCCGGGCACGTGTGCTACCTCGTGCTGTTCGCCCGCCACGGCGGCCCGCGCGGCGCCCGCACCCGCCGGCTCGCGGCCGCGTACACCGCCGCCTGGCTGGGCACGCTCGCGCTGCTGTGGCCCGGCCTGGAGCCGGGACTGCGGGCGCCCGTCACGCTCTACAGCCTGCTGCTGACCGCGATGGCGCTGGGCGCGACGCGGGCGCACGCGTGGGCCGCGGCGGGCGGGGCGCTGTTCCTGCTCTCCGACACGCTCATCGCCGGCGCTCTCGCCGACTGGCCGCAGGCCCCGGCGCCCCAGTTCTGGATCATGCTCACGTATCTGGCCGCACAGAGCCTGCTGGCCCGCGGGGTGCTCGCGTGCACCGGCGGGGACGGCCGACGCGGGCAAGCAGGAGGGGGGGGGGGGGGGGGGGCGCCCCGCCCCCCCCCCCCCCCGGGGCGGGGGGGGGGGGGGGCCGCCCCCCCGGGGGGGGCCCTGGCGGTGGCCGGGGAGGTGTTTTTTTTGGTGGTGGCGGTTGA